>DASSCX010000219.1:0-20751 GCA_035697425.1 Pyrinomonadaceae bacterium
GACATATCTTTGAGCGTAGCCAGGTTCAACATCCCACCCTCTTCCATGAAGTCCTGGGGTTCGCGGCCGTCTCTCTCCGGAGCATCTTCTGTTGCAACGCGGACATTGCCGTCGTCGTTGTTATTATTCGCGCTGGAAGCGCGTGATCGTGGTCTTTGTGGCATGGTCCTTCTCTATCTGAATGAACGGTAAATAACTGGCCTTTTGATTATGGCAACGCCCCTTGGCGCCACAATAATTCGCGAGCGAAAAGCGCTCCTCCTTAACAATGACTGCGGTGATTTCGAATAGGGCGGATGTTTTACCGGGCAACAGTTGGATGCCGGGTTGTGTTCCGCGCGTGGCCTATAGTTAGACTAAGGTTGACCAAAAGGGGCGGCTGAGAAATTTCCAGGCTTGTCTACAAATTTCCTTGTCGACGATTTATTTGCCGACGACAATCAAAACTCAATCAAGACTCAGTGCATTTTCGATCGCTCGCCAAACTTCAGCTCGTCCATGTCCCGTGCGCGCCGAGTAAGCTATCACGCTTTCCTCGCCGAACATGCGTTTGGCGCGTCCCAGGCTCTCTCGCAACTCATTGTTAGACAGCTTATCGGATTTTGTGGCCACAATTAACCGAGGCTTGGCGGAGTACTTAAGCCACTCGTGAAGCTGCAAATCCAGTTTTGTGGGTTCGTGGCGCGAGTCGACGATATGAATTGATAGCATAAGCTGACTACGCTTTGCAAGGTAGCTTGTCACCATCTCACCCCAGGTAGATTTAATGATCTTCGGCACGCGCGCATAGCCGAAGCCGGGCAGGTCAACGAAACTAAACTCACCATTGATCAGAAAAAAGTTTAATGACTGAGTCCTACCGGGTGTCGACGATGTTCGGGCCAAACCATGCACGCGCAGGAGGGAGTTAATCAAGCTGGATTTACCAACATTCGAGCGTCCCATGAAGGCGATCTCTGGCCGCTGGTCATGCGGCCAATCGTCTTCCGTAAATGCACTCTTAATAAACTCCGTGCTGGTTACCTTCATCTGGCTACGCGCCCACCCCTTGGTCGCAGGCTGCTATGCCTTACCTGCAACTGCCTGAGCAGTAGCGGCTCTTTGCTGCCAGATTGCGACCAACTTTGCGATTCGCGCGCGTAGCGCTGTTATCCTCTCCTCGTAGTTAGGAACCTGCTTGACCAGCTTTTCCAGATGCGCGAGGAAGTTAGGGTTGCCGCTTTCCCGCCTTAGATCAGCGAGAAATGGCTCCATTTTTGAATAGACGAACAGATGCTCGCCATTGGCATCATTGAACATTTGAGCGTCGATGGCACCGTTGTTAACCAATGACGCTGCCATATCCCAGTAGGAAACTACCATGCGGTAATAGCCACTCTTGTCCCCAGTTAGAGTATCCAGAAAGTCTTCAATCTTCTGGGGGTTAAAAGTGAAGAACCAGGTCCGCGCTTCACGCATTACCGGCTCGCGGCGCAGTTCATAAAGTTTCAGAATTAGTTCGGCGTCGTGATGTTTACTCATCAGGGTCTCCTGCGGGTTGGGTTGGCAAGCCAGGGTCCGACCTGACTTGGAATGAAACGCGGGACGTGCCCCTGCCCTCAGCTCTCACCTGAGAGTGCAGGCTAGTTTAGCGGCGCGTCAGCGTAAACTTTGATTAGCTTGTCTGAATTCCTTGTGAAGGCGGCTCGGTTGTCCAGAGTGGTGGCGCCTTAGACTGATCGGCGGCAGCCGCATCAGCCGGGCACGCGTCTTCGAGCGCAAGCGCCAGCACTTCATCAATCGTCTCTACCAGATTGATACAGAGCGCATTGCGAACTTCCTCCGGAACTTCGGGCAGGTCCTTCTCATTGTCCCTGGGCATGATGATTGTGTCGATTCCCATCCGATGCGCGGCAAGAAGTTTTTCCTTCACCCCGCCAATCGGAAGTACCCGACCCCGCAGCGTTATCTCACCCGTCATAGCGACATTCCGGCGGACTGCCGCGCGCGTCAAAGCCGACGCCATCGCCGTCGCCATGGTGATGCCTGCGGAAGGGCCGTCTTTGGGAATAGCACCTTCGGGAATGTGTATATGCAAGTCTCGTTTGCGAATAAAGTCGAGGCTCATGCCAAGCCGTTCCGCTCGCGACTTAATACAGGTAAGCGCCGCCTGCGCGGACTCCTGCATAACGTCTCCCAGTTTGCCGGTGAGCTGCACGCCGCCGCGGCCTTTGGTCAGGGTTGCTTCGATCTGAAGCACCTCGCCGCCGATCTCCGTCCAGGCCAATCCGGTTGCGAGCCCGACTTCACTTTCAGCGGCCATTACCTGTTGCCGGAACTTGATTGGGCCGAGCATTTCGCGCACGCGAGCCGCATCCACTATCTCTTTGAAATCTTCGGTAACATTCTCTGTTACAAACTTGCGCGCAAGTTTGCGACAACACGAACCGATCTCGCGCTCGAGATTGCGAACGCCCGCTTCGCGCGTGTAATGGCGAATGATTTCCTGCAACCCTTCATCGGAGAACTCAAACTGTTCCGTCTTCAAGCCATTGCTTTCGGCTTGTTTCGGTACCAGGTGTCGTTTGGCGATTTCGAGCTTCTCGCGCTCCGTGTAGCCGGAAAGTCTCAGGATCTCCAGCCTGTCTTGCAGGGCCGGAGGTATCGTGTGCAACACATTCGAAGTTGCAATGAAGAAAACTTTGGAAAGGTCGTACTCGACATCGAGGTAATGATCCTGGAACGTATGGTTCTGTTCCGGATCCAGCACCTCGAGCAAAGCCGCGCTCGGATCGCCGCGAAAGTCGGCGCCCAGCTTATCAACTTCATCAAGCAAGAGAACCGGGTTAACTGCTCCGGCCTTCTTCATCATTTGAATGATCTGCCCAGGCAAGGCGCCAATGTAAGTGCGTCGATGACCGCGGATCTCTGCTTCATCACGAACGCCGCCCAGGGAAAGGCGCACAAACTTGCGACCGGTCGCTCGGGCAATCGACTTGCCCAGGCTCGTTTTCCCCACTCCCGGGGGACCAACGAAACAGAGAATTGAACCCTTGGGGTTCTTTACCAGCTGTCTTACCGCAAGATATTCAAGAATGCGCTCTTTAATTTTCTCCAGACCAAAATGATCCTCGTGCAGAACCTCTTCAGCCTTCGTCAGATCCCTAATCTCCTTGCTCTTCTGCTTCCAGGGCACGCTGACCAGCCAATCAATATAAGTCCGGGACACGGTGCCTTCGGCTGACATCGGCGGCATCGCCTCGAGCCGATGCAATTCCTGCATCGCCTTCTCTTTGGCCTCTTCGGTCATGCCGGCTTCTTCAATCTTTTTCTTTAGATCTTCAAGCTCGGCTTTCTCATCCTTGCGCCCGAGTTCCTTATGAATCGCCTTGATCTGTTCATTCAGGTAGTACTCTTTTTGCGCCTTTTCCATTTGCCGCTTCACGCGCGTCTGAATGGTTCGATCAAGCTGGCGTTTTTCAATTTCCATTTCCAGCAGCTCAATCAGTCGCTGGAGACGGGCTTGGGAAGAAAACAACTCCAGCAGACCCTGCTTGTCTTCAACAGAAATCCGCAACTGCGAGGCGAGTGCATCGGCAAGATGAGAAGGATCCTGATTGCGCAAGGCAGTCTGCAAGGCATCAGTTTGCGTATCGGGCGCGAGTCGCAAGTGCTGTTCTACTAACTGTCCAATCTTTTGAATCAGCGCGTCGAGGCGCGTGCCTTCTTCGTTTACCACCGGGGCACGTCTGACGAGCGCCATGAAAGCGCCGTCGGTGTTTTCAACCCGAACTGTGGTGGCTCGTTCGCGACCTTCGACAACAACTTTTATCTGGCCATTTTCCTGCTTCTGCGATTGCAGGATTCGGCCGAGAGTTCCAACTCCATAGATTTGTTCCGGCGCTGGTTCATCGACAGTGGCGTCGTGCTGGGTAGCGAGGAAGATAGTCCGATCCGCAGCCAGGGCCTGCTCCAGAGCTCGTACCGATCCAGAGCGGCCAATTTTGAATGCTACTTTTGTAAACGGGAAGATAACGACATCACGAATCGGAACCATCGGGTACCACGCAACATCTGCCGGAGAATGATCAGAATATTCTTCCATTATTTGATAAAGCCTTTTTTCCGCTGATGCATTAAGGGCGAGCCGCTTGAATTGCCGTCTCGCCCTTTAAGTCGTCCTGATTGTAAATCATTTCCTGCGGACGCGCTACTAACCTTTCAGTGCGCTGCAGGGTTAGGCGGCGGCACCGTCGACGCCGCTAAGTCCTTCTCCTGGAACGGCGCGGCGCCTCTCAACCATCTCGCTCGTGATCACAAATTCCTTAATCCGTTTTTGTGAGGGGAGGGTGTACATAGCGTCAAGGAGCAGCTCTTCCAAAATCATCATCAAGCCGCGCGCACCAACTTTCCGCTCGACCGCCTGGCGGGCCACTGACTTCAGCGCGTCTTCCGTGAACTTCAATTTAACGTTATCGAAATCAAACTTCTTCTGGTACTGCTTGACAAGGGCGTTCTTCGGCTCAGTCAGGATCTTGATTAGCGCCGCTTCGTCGAGCTCGTGTAGCACGCCGCAAACAGGTAGCCGGCCAACAAACTCGGGGATTAAGCCGAAACGAATAAGATCCTCCGGTTGCACTTGCGCAAGCGCCTCGGCGTGACGGTGCGAACCCGTCTTAACTTCAGCCTGGAAGCCGAGCGACTTGTTACGCAGGCGGCGGCCGATTACTTTCTCCAGTCCTACGAACGCTCCCCCGCAAAGGAAGAGAATGTTAGTGGTGTCGATCGGGAAGAATTCCTGATGCGGGTGTTTGCGTCCGCCTTGCGGGGGAACATTGGCAACGGTGCCTTCCAGGATCTTTAGCAAAGCCTGTTGCACACCCTCACCTGACACGTCTCGTGTAATCGAGGGGTTTTCATCCTTGCGACAAATCTTGTCAACCTCATCAATATAGATGATGCCTTGTTGCGCGCGTTCCACATCACCATTCGCGGCCTGCAAAAGCTTCAGGATGATGTTTTCAACGTCCTCGCCAACGTAACCGGCTTCAGTCAGCGTGGTGGCGTCGACGATCGTGAAAGGCACGCTCAGTAAACGGGCAAGAGTCTGTGCGAGCAGGGTCTTGCCGGTTCCCGTCGGCCCAATCAGGAGGATGTTTGCTTTTTGAATCTCGACATCGCTGCGTCGGCGCCCGAGTTCGATACGTTTGTAGTGCTGGTAAACGGCGACCGCGAGACGCTTCTTCGTTTCGTCCTGGCCGATGACGTACTCATCAAGAAAGTTTTTGATTTCTCCGGGCTTGGGAAGCGGCGGTCGCGTGGCTACGGATTCCGCTTGCTGGTCATCGGTGATGATCTCATTGCAAATGTCTATGCACTCATTGCAGATGTAAACAGTCGGGCCGGCAATAAGTTTCTTAACTTCGTTCTGCGACTTGCCGCAGAATGAGCAGCGCAGAGTGTCGTCGGTTCGTCTTACCATAGCGGAGGGAAAACTCCTTGCAAAACCAGCCCTACTTTGGAGTAACCACCGGCGGTTGGGAAACTTCTGCGCCAGTGACGATTTGGTAATAGCGACGGACGCATTCGTCACAGATGAATGCGCTCTTACCTATCATACGCCGGGGAACCCCCGGCATGCGTTGCGGTGTGCCGGTCACGATCTTCGCTCCTTCACCCTGCGCTCGATCGCAGAAGGAACAGCGAAGTCCTTTGGCTTTCATTCGGGCAATCACGGACAGGCCTCCAAACTTCTGAGATCTCAGATCCGGCTTTCGAAGTCCGGCATCGCGCTACTCGCGATGCGCGATAACCTCGTCTATTAAACCATAATCCTTTGCTTGCATGGCAGACATAATTTTGTCGCGTTCGACGTCGCGCTCGACCGTCTCATACGACTGACCGGTGTGTTTGGCGATTATTTGAGAGGTGAGCTCGCGCATACGCAGGATCTCTTCGGCCTGAATGCGGATGTCGGTCGCCTGCCCCTGGGAGCCGCCCGAGGGTTGATGTATCAGAATCCGGGAGTTGGGAAGGGCGAAGCGCTTGCCTTTCGCGCCGGCGGCCAGCAACAAGGCACCCATCGACGCGCATTGTCCGACGCAGATGGTGGTTACGTCCGGGCGAATAAACTGCATGGTGTCGTAAATTGCCATGCCAGCGGTGATCGAACCGCCCGGTGAGTTTATGTAGACGTTGATATCCTTTTCGGGATCTTCGGCTTCGAGGAAGAGGAGCTGAGCTACGATTAAATTCGCGATCTGATCGTCGATCGGGGTGCCGAGAAAAATGATGTTGTCTTTAAGCAGCCGCGAGAAAATATCAAAGGCGCGTTCGCCTCGCGACGTTTGCTCGACGACCATCGGAACTAGAGCCATATGTTCTTTGTAACCTCTGGGAGATAGTAAACGGTAGACAGTAAGTTAGTAGACAGTAGTTAGTCGTTCAGTCGGTGGTTAGTAGTTAGTAGTGTCGCACCCAACGTGAGCATCGCAAATCTTTAAGTTCAAAAAAACTACCGTCTACTGACTACTGTCTACTTCTTCCTTCCACTCTTCGTCAGTGACTTTCGCATTTTCGATCAAAAGATCAAGCGCCTTACGGTTGCGCAATCTGTGCGCGATGCTACGTTCGCCTCCATCCTTTGTCAAGGTAGCTCTCACTTGCTCTAGCGGTTGTCGCGTCGCTTGCGCGATCGTTTCAATCTCTGCCGCTATCTCTTCCTCAGTCACGTTAATCCGTTCGGCGTCGGCGATGCGTTCAAGTAAGAGTGAACCACGCACGTCAGCCTCTGCTTGTCCCTTCAGTTCATCACGCGCGCTTTCCCAATTCAGCTCCTGACTTCGCGGATCGATGCCGCGGCCGATCATTTCACGAACGACGTTCTCCATGCGAAAGTTTGTCTGCTGATCAACGAAACTTTGTGGCACTTCAAACTCATGGGCCGCCAGCAACTGTCGCATCACCTCGCTTCGCAAGTGATTATCGGCGTCGGCTGCAGCACGTGCTTCCAGATCCTCACGGATCTTTTTCTTAAGAGTTTCGATTGAATCAAACTCTTCGCCCAGGCTACGTGCCCATTCGTCGTCAAGCTCAGGCAGCTCCTTTCGACGCACTGCGCTGACCTTAGCCTGATACTCCACCTTTTTTCCGGCCAGCCCCTTTGAACTGAAACCCTGAGGATAATCGACAATAAACTTCTTTTCGTCGTCGGCATTAACGCCTAAAAGGTTATCGGTAAATTCCTGTTGCACTCCGGGACCGCCGAGAACTACATCAACGTCGGGAACATTGATGTCTTCGGGCGCGGTTTCGCCTGCGGGCGTATTCAGATACGTCCCCTGGAAACTGACTGTAACGGTGTCGCCCATTTCCGCGGCGCGATCTTCAACCGGTTGCAAAGCGGCTGATGCCTCGCGCAGTTGGTCTAGCATTTGGGACACATCGTTATCGGTAATAGGCCGCACCTTGCGGCTGGCTTCAAGACCTTTGTAAGTCTTCAGGACAACGGTAGGAAAAACTTCAACCCCAACGTGAAATGAGATCGGACCTTCACCAATCTTCTCCAGCGACTCGCCTTCATCCAGATGCACGTCAGGTTCGCCAATCGCCGCGAGTTCATGTTTCTCCAACGCGTTGTGGACGGCGTCCGGAATCAGCTCGCGCAACACGTCGCCGCGAATTTCGCTCTTGAAGCGCGTGCGCACAACCGAGCGCGGCGCATGCCCGCGGCGGAACCCCGGAACGCTGGCTTGCTTCGCGTAACGATCACTAATGCTGTCAAATGTCTGGCGGACGATCTCCGGCTCAAGTTCGATTTTGATTTCCTTGCGGGTTGGGGAGACATCTACAAGTTCAGTTTTCATTTTTAAAGTCTCGCCTTGCTGAGTCATATTTTAGAGTTCTACCTCAAAACATTTGTCATTTGCCATTTTCATTTCTCATCTGTCATTTTGTTCAAGGTGAGTTCGAGGATTCACAATCTGAACCATTTAAGCGCGTCCAAGAGCTCCTACCCGAGTTAGCTTCCAAATGGAAAATGAGAAATGAAAAATGGCAAATGGAAAATGTTTTTGACCTTCGCGACCTGCTGCCCGGCCGTCTCCTGTCTACTGTTTGCTGACTACTTCGTTGGTGCGAAAGGGGGGACTCGAACCCCCACACCTTTCGGTACCAGATCCTAAGTCTGGCGCGTCTGCCAATTCCGCCACTTTCGCAGGCCGGCAACAGAATACAGGAAAGGAGTCAGGAGTCAGAAGTCAGGAGACCGTTGTCACGCGGTGATTCAAGGCTCAGGAGTTTGAAGGCAAACATTTTCCCTGGATCATTTTCCATTTTCTATTTTTCATTCGGATCATCTTTCAGTCTTCGAATCCAATCTGAAGGCCAACACGTGGTCGTCGAAGGAGGAGATGCAGGCGGGTTGTTTTCATTCACACCTGGCTAGAGCCAGGCAGTCCAGAGGGGCCGGTGATATGGAAACCGTTTAAACGGTTTCAGAGACTTGCACACGACTTGGCCACCTGGCTGAAGCCAGGTGTGAATGATACAAACAAGGCAACGAACCTGCTGCCCTCACGTTGCAAACACAAAGTTGAATTCGAAACGGTGGATTGGGATATGACGAATGGAAAATCAGAATGGAAAATCAGAATGGACCACCGCCTTCTGCTCCTGCGTCCTGCCCCCTAATCACGCCACCCGATAGGTCGTCTTCGGCTGTCCCAGAAAATCCTTGCCGGTCTGTTTGCTGATCAGCCCAGCGTGCTCGAGTTCGAAGTAGGCGCGCTGAATCTCGCCGCGGTCGACAGAGAGTTTTTGCGCTAGTGCACCGGGGGAAGGCAAGCTCTCACCAGACGTAACTTTCTTGTTGTCGATTTGTTCCCTAATCTGTTCCCGCACCTGGGCGTAAATGGGACCGTGAGAATTATCTTTCAGCTCGATGTTCATGATCTGAGTTAGTCTAACGCAAAACTTCTCAAGAGACTGTAGGACGTCCCTCAGTGGGCGCCCCAGGTTTGCGAACGTAAGGGCGGCCACGGAGTGCCGCCCCTACAGATAACTGCTACAAGGTCCTGGTCACTTTAGACAAGGACCGCGGAGCGTCCGGATCCAGTCCTTTTGCTTCCGCCAACAATGCTGCGAACAACTGACCCGGAATGATGTAGGGGATCGGGGCCAAAAATTCGTCAATCTCGCGCGGCATGATCACCGCTCGCCGGCATAAGCTCGCAGCTTCCAGGTCGGCGGTGATCGCCAAGGTATCAGCGTGCAACTCCTGTAATCGCCGAATCAAATCTTTAACTCCCGGCAGCATCACTCCCGGCGGCGCGAAAAGAATTACGGGAAAATGCCGTTCGACCATAGCAAGCGGACCATGCAGAAAATCGGCCGACGAAAAGCGTTCGGCAACCACATAGCAAGTCTCCATTAACTTGAGCGCCAGCTCGTACGCATTCGCATATGCGAGGCCGCGACCGACCACCACGCAGTTTTCCATGAAGACGTAGCGCTGCACCAGTTCCAGAATCGCAGGCTTCTGTTCGAGAGCCTGCGCTGCGAAATCCGGAATCGCTTCGAAGTTTAGCTTTCGTTGACCCTCGCCGAGTTCCGCCGCCAGCATGTAGAAAAGCAGCATCTGACCGGTGAAGGTTTTCGTAGCCGCGACTGACCGCTCGCGTCCTCCGCGCATCACCAGAATCTCGTCAACGAGGGCAGCCATGGATGAGGCCGGCTCATTGGTAATGCCCACAGTGTGCGCCCCACACTTGCGCGCGTTTTCGAGAACCAGATTGATGTCCTCGCCTTCACCTGATTGCGACACGCCGATGACGAGTGCCCGTTGCATTTTGAGTTTGCTTTGATAGAGGGTGTGGACTGAGGGCGCCGAAAGAGAAACCGGAATGCCTGTTGTGATCTCGAGCAGATAGCGACCAAAGAGCGCCGCATTATCGGAGCTGCCGCGCGCCACGAGGACGATGAGATCGATATCCCGGTCTTTAAGAAACCTTCCCAGTTGTCCGATCTTGGATCGCTCAGCGGCGATCGTACGCTCGAGCGCTTCCGGCTGCTCCGCGATTTCTTCAAGCATCAATGACAAAGGCGTTTCTCGTAAGTCTGCGTACAAAATGTAGACGTTGCACGCGATTTAGGTTAAATACCACGCACGGTGGCCCAGGAATCTGTCTGATTCGTCTCGCAAACTAACGGTTCGCGTTACAAATTCAATGGAAAACACTTTAGCACGAAGCGCAACTGAGCGATTGGTCTCACTCGACGTGTTTCGCGGTCTGACCATCGCCGGCATGGTGCTCGTCAACAATCCGGGCTCCTGGGGTCACATCTACTGGCCCTTAGGCCACGCGAACTGGCATGGCTGGACACCAACGGATCTGATCTTTCCTTTCTTCCTCTTCATCGTCGGCGTGTCAATAACGCTCGCACTCGGTCCGCGCGTGGGTAAGACTGAAGCGACTCGCAACGTTTATTGGAAGATTGTTAAGCGTGCTTTGATTATCTTTGCACTCGGTTTGTTCCTCGCCGGCTTTCCTTATTTTCATCTCAGCACAATGCGCGTCATGGGGGTGCTGCAACGAATTGCACTTTGCTATCTCTTCGCAGCTTTGATCTTTCGCAAAACAGATCTTCGTAAACAACTGATCATTACCTCAGCCCTCCTGCTCGGCTATTGGTTGGTCATGACTTTCGTGCCGGCGCCAGGCTTCAGGCCTGGCGACTACAGCCGCGAAGGAAGCATTGCCTGCTTCATCGATCGCAAGGTTTTGGGTAGCCACATCTGGTCGCAGGGGAAGATTTACGATCCGGAAGGACTTCTCAGCACGCTTCCGGCGATCGCCACCACCTTGTTGGGAGTCATTAGCGGCGAGCTGTTGCGCTCACAAAAGAAACAGTACGAAAAGGTCTCGTTACTATTTATCGCCGGCCTTGGTTGCATTATTGGCGGGTGGCTTTGGAACCTGTTCTTTCCCATCAACAAGTCGCTCTGGACGAGTTCGTACGTCTTGTTTACTGGCGGCTTAGCAATGCAGTTTCTGGCTTTATGTTATTGGTTGATTGACATGAAGGGATACCGGCGTTGGACCACGCCGTTCGTTGTTTTCGGGGTGAACGCAATCACACTGTTTGTGGGGTCGGGACTGATGGCGAGGCTGATGGGCCTGATCAAAGTGCCGCGCGCGGACGGCACGAGGATCGCCTTGAAGACCTGGGTTTACGACAAACTTTTCCTTTCATGGGCGCCACCTTATCCAGCCTCTCTTTTGTTTGCAATCGCTTTTATTTTGCTTTGGTTGGGATTGATGTGGATTCTTTACAAGCGGAAGATATTCATCAAGGTTTAAACAAAGTCCAAGGTCCAAAGTCCAATGTTTGGGTCCAGTTTGCAGTGGTTATCATGAATTGAAGGTCGACTGCGCGAAGCAGACCTTGGACTTTCGACTTTGGACCTTGGACCTTGGACAGGAAGTAACTTCGATTAACCAACTCAACAGGGAGGAGCACGATCATGCCACTCTACATTTCTCTCGTACGTTGGACGCAACAAGGGGTCGCGAACGTAAAGGATAGCCAAAATCGGCTGGACTCAGGCCGAAAGGCCTTTCGCGAAATTGGAGTCGAGATCAAGCAGGTGCATATGACGATGGGTCGTTACGATCTCATCATGTTGCTTGAAGCTCTGAGTGATGATGCAGTAGCGACAGCGCTGCTCTCGCTTGCCGCGCAGGGTAATGTGCAGACCGAGACCTTGAAGGCGTGGAATGAGGATCAGTATCGCAAGATCACGGGATCGATCTAACGAAAAGTTTCGGGTTCGGGGTTTCGAGTTTCGAGTTGGACTGCTCAACGAGCCAGCTAGCCAACACGTCTGAGCCAAAAAACTCGCTCACCCCTAAAGCTTGAAACCCGAATCCTGAAACGCGAAACGAGGAACTCGAAACTCGAAACTCTAAACCCGACCTATGGTCGGGATCCCGGCCCGCGCAACGGTCTGCCTGCGAGTGCCGAAGTTCGTTTTCCCTCATCGACGCTCAACTGACCATTGACGATTACATAGGACACGCCCTCGGGATATTGATTCGGAGCCTCGAACGTCGCGCGGTCGATCACGGTTTGCGGATTGAAAATGGCGATGTCTGCAAACATTCCTTCTCGCAGCAAGCCACGGTCTTTCAGTCCCACTCGTTTCGCGGGCATCCCGGTCATCTTTTCCACCGCCTTTTCGAGCGTCAACACTTTCTGCGCTCGCACATAGCGTCCCAAGATCCGCGGATAGCTGCCCCACCCGCGCGGGTGTGACTTGGCTCCCGACAATGGCCCATCAGTCGCTCGCGCCCCGCTGTCTGTGCAGAAGCTGACTAAGGGCGACTTCATGGCAGCGAGCAGGTCGTTTTCACTCATCATGAAATAGATCGCTCCCGTCTGACCGTGGTCAGCGAGGATCAGATCGAAAAGCGCATCGAGCGGATCCTTGTTTTGCGAGTGAGCGATTTCCTCCAGGCGTTTGCCTTGCAACGACTCCAATTCACGGTTCACGACAGAGCCAATCAAAATGCCGGGGGCGCCGCCGCTGCCAAGGTAGATGTTTTCCCAATCTTTCGCGTCACTACTGATTTCCTTTTTCAGTCGCTGGCGTAATTCAGGATCGCGCAAGCGGCTCAACATCTTTTCACCGCCACCCTCCTGCGCCCAGGGCGGCAAACAAGCGCTCAGCGATGTACTACCGGCGATATAGGGATAGACGTCGGCTGTAATATCGAGACCTTGGGCGCGAGCCCCACTGATCTTGTTCAGCACCTCGGGCATTCGACCCCAGTTCTTCTTGTAAGCGGTTTTCAAATGCCAGATCTCCACCGGAATGTTCGCTTCTCGCGCAATAGTGAACACCTCTTCCAGCGAGGCATCGAGCGCGTTGGCTTCACTGCGCTGGTGAGTCGCGTAAATGCCGCCGTACTTACGAGCGACTTTGGCAAGTTCGACAATTTCGTCTGTTTTAGCGAAACGAGCCGGAACGTACTGCAGTGAGGTTGAGAGACCGAGTGCGCCATCCTCCATCGCCCGGGCGATGAGTTGTTTCATCTCCGTTAGTTCGACAGCGGTAGGAGCGCGATCATCAAAACCCATCACGTGCGCTCGCACTTGTGTCGCGCCTACAAACGTCCCCATGTTTACTCCGGCACCTTGTTTCTCAAGTCGTTTGAAGTATTCGTCGAGCGTGCGCCAGTCGATCGTGAGCTTAAAACGGCGATTGAAATCTTCCTGTTCCTTAATGAGACGATCGTTGATGGGGGCGATGGAGTCTCCTTCGCCCGTTATCTCAGTCGTCACACCCATCATCACTTTACTCATCACCCGCGGATCGATCAGGACGTAGGTCTCTGATTGACCCAGCATGTCGATGAAACCGGGCGTTACTACTAAATTTTGGGCATCGATCACACGCTTGGCCGTTGCGTTTTTTAAGTTTCCGATGCGGACTATGCGATCCCCCTTAATTGCGAGGTCGCCTTTATAAGCAGCACGGCCGCTACCATCGACGATTAGTCCGTTCCTGATTAGAAGATCGTAGTCGACGTCTGTGGTGATTGGCGCTGAGTCATTTGAGAGAGATGAGAAGAGAAACATACCTGAAAGCAGCAGAAGTGAAACTCTTGTTAGCATGGTTTTACCGGCAGCATGGGATTGGTAGGTCAGTGAATCCTAGAGCGATTGATTACCGCTTGTCCAGATTGAATTGAAAAGCCTTGAAAAGTTGAGAAGCTTCCATTTCGTGACCTTTCGTGTGGGTTTGTGGATCATCTTTTCAATAAGATCGGAAAACGATCCGCGAAATGACACGAACCATCACGAAATGAACTAGCTAAAATCAAGTGGCAGGTGATGTGACTTTAACTACGTGCCTGCGTAGAATCAGTTTCTGTGAGCCAACAACCTGTAACACTCAAGCAAGTCGCCATCGCTGCTGAAGCTCAACTTTCCGGTGATGCCAACGCCGTCGTCAACGACGTCACTCACAATTCGAAGACTGCCGCGCCGGGAACTCTCTTTGTTGCTATCAAAGGCGCGCTCTTAGATGCCCACCGGTTCATTCCGCAAGTGATGGAAGCTGGAGCGCTCGGCGTCATCTCCGAATTGCCGCGGCCTGCAGATTTTCAGGGCGCGTGGTTGCAAGCCGGCAATGTGCGACGGGCAATGGCCCTCGCCGCTGCGGAAGTCCATCACCATCCTTCCCGTGAGCTGCAACTCGTGGGCATCACCGGCACGAATGGCAAAACGACGACAGCGTACCTGATTGCTTCTATTCCGGAAGCCGCAGGCGAACCAGTCGCGATGACAGGCACCGTTGAGTATCGCATCGGAAGTGAAAGACGAAAGGCGGAGCGCACCACGCCTGAAGCAACTGACATGCAGCGGCTGTTGCGACAGGCTGTGAATGCCGGTTGTCGAGCTGCGGTAATGGAAGCTTCGTCCCAGGCAATGGATTTTCACCGCTGTGATGGACTCGAGTATGCCGTCGCTGTGTTTTCAAATTTGACACGCGACCATCTCGACTACCACGTGACGATGGAGAACTACTGGTACGCGAAACAGCGTTTGTTTGATGGGCGCCTGGGCTCGCGCCCGAAAGTTTCCATCATCAATATCGACGATCCCTATGGCCGGGAGCTGGCGGACAAACTGGATCGTGAGGGACTCAAGGTCGTGCGTTACGCATTGAAAGGTGAGGCCGACATTATGGCGCGCGATCCCAAGTTTTCTCTGGAGGGAATGAGATTTACCTTGCACACGCCGGAAGGTGAGCGCGAGTTTCATTCACCCCTCGTGGGTCCGCCTCATATTTACAACACGCTCGCCGCGGTCGCGAGTGGTTTGGCGCTTGGCTATAACTTGGAAGTGGTCACGCGCGCGTTGGCAACCTGCACTGGCGCACCTGGCCGCTTTGAGCGTGTGCCGCACGCCGGTGATTTTGCTGTTGTAGTTGACTACGCACACAGCGACGACGCTTTGTTGAATGTGCTGCGTACCGCACGCGAGGTGACTGAAGGTCGAATTATCACCGTGTTTGGTTGCGGCGGTGATCGTGATGGATCGAAACGGGCGCCGATGGGCGAGGCGGCCGGAAGTCTTAGCGATGTGGTAATTTTGACTTCCGATAATCCCCGCACAGAAGATCCGGAAAAGATTCTTGCCGATGCAGAATCAGGGATACAGAAAACCGGCAAACCTTACCGGAAGATTGCCGATCGTCGTGAGGCTATTCATCAGGCAGTGGCACAAGCTCGCGCCAAAGACCTGGTGCTGATCGCAGGCAAGGGGCATGAGGATTATCAGATCATCGGACGCGAAGTTTTCCACTTCGATGATAAGGAAGTAGCGCGCGAAGCGCTGGATAAACTAGGTTGAGCCCCGCTAATTATCGCCTTCTCATTGTGTTCTTATGTGGAACGGAAACGACGAACCACGAATCTATACGAACCGGCACGAATCGCGTTCGTGTAGATTCGTGTTAGTTCGTGGATCGTTAATGCGATTGCCAGGAAGTCAATAATTGAACAAAGCTACAAAGTTTTCATTGCTGCTATTGACGACCGTGGGTTTGGGACTACTCCAGGCGAATCGGCCGCTGACAATCGCCATTCCAAGCGCCGCACCGACTCCCCAGAAAACAGCAAAGACCGACACTTACGGTCCACCAACCAGTTTGGCGCTGCTCAAGGACAAAGCAGTCAAAGAAAGCAGCGGCCTCGCTGCCTCTCGTAGTTTTCCCGGAGTCTATTGGACGCATAACGATTCGGGTGATGGTCCTTTTATTTATGCGTTCGACGTACGAGGCATTAAGGGCGTATGGCGGCTGAGCGGCGCGACGGCGCGCGACTGGGAAGACATCGCAGTTGGGCCCGGTCCCAGCGCCGGAACAAACTACCTTTACATTGGCGATATTGGTGACAACCGGGGAAGTCGAACGGAGATCGTCGTGTATCGGGTGCCTGAGCCTGAGTTGAGCCCGAGAAGTCTATCGAAGAGCAAGGCCGCTGCAACTGCTCCGTCTGAAGCGCTTCGCTTGCGCTATCCGGATGGCAGCCACGACGCTGAGGCTTTGCTCGTTCATCCTCATACGGGAAACATCTACATTGTTACTAAGGTTGCTTTTGCCAATCCGGAAATTTACGAAGCGGCGGCACCCTTAAAAACCGGACGGACAATCACGCTCAATCGAGTGGGCACTCTCGAGGTGCCGAGTTTGTTAGGCGGAATCATTACTGGTGGCGCAATTTCCCCTGATGGGCGACGCGTGGCCTTTTGTGATTACATGCAGGGTTATGAAGCAGTGCTTGAAAATGCCAGCTCGGCTTTCGACACGATCTGGAAGCGACCACTGGTGCCGATATCGTTAGGCAGTCGCAAGCAGGGTGAAGCGATCACTTATCGCTTGGATGGTAAGGCGCTGCTGATGACCAGTGAAGGATCGCCGATGCCGTTAATGCAAGTGGTGAGGCGTTGATGCGCCAGTTGATTGGTGTTGTTTAGTGTAGTTTCGTGGTTTGTCCTGGATCGGTCAATTAATAACGAACCACCAATTGGCACGAATTAACAATAAAGGAGTTGTTCAGCTAACACGGTTCTTTCGCGAGAAGTAGAAGTACACGGGCAGTCCCGCCAGGATTACTACTAGCCCGATGATCGGGAGGAATGAGCGCGTGCGCGCTGCGTTGATCAGCGTATACCCAATTAAATAGATCGTCACGAGCACAAAGATTGCCGGAACAACGGGATAGCCCCAGGTTCGATAGGGTCTGGCAACATCAGGCTCGCGCCGACGGAACACAAAAACCGAAGCGGTCACCATTCCATAAAACAACCAGAAAGCGAAAATGGCCAGGTCGGTGAGTTGATCAAACTTCCCTGATATCGCCAACACTCCCGCCCACACGCCCTGGACGATCAAAGCAATCACCGGCACTTTCGTATTCTTGGAAACACGAGCCAGGCTCTGGAAGAAAACGCCATCGCGCGCCATCGCATAAGGAATGCGCGCGGTGCCCAGGATTGAAGTTTGGAGCGACCCCCAGGAAGACAGCATCATCACTCCGGCCATCAGCGTCACCGCCACCGGTCCTAGAACTCTGCCAATCGATTCGGCCGCAACCGATGACGTTGCCGAAATACTCGCGACGTCGGTGGGATTCATCACGTAGTAGTAACTGACATTAACAATCACATAGAGCGCGATAATGATGAGCATGCTGGCAATCAGGGCCAGCGGCAAATTACGTTCGGGGTGCTTTACCTCGCCGGCCATGTAGGAAATATTGTTCCAGCCGTCGTAGGCCCAGAGCGCACCGAGCATCGCTGCGGCGAAGCCGGCGAATCCGCCGCCAGTGACAGCCACGTCCTCACAAGTGCCTCCAACATTGGCCATCCCCATATGTGCCCAGGTGCCATCTTGATAAAAGAAGGCAGCCACACCGACTCCCAACACCACCGCGACTTTTAAGATAGTGACAAAGGAAGCAACGTGTCCTGTGGCTCCCACGGCGGCACAGTTGATCAGTGTCGTGACCGCCAGGGTGACCAGCGCTACGACTTGAATGTGGCCAAAGGGCAATTCGATTCCGAAGAAGGGAATTGGAATCCTGAAGTAAACAACATCGAGCCCGCCGCGAGTGAGATCGTTCATGAAGATCGCGAACCCGACTGCGAGAGCGGCAGCAGACGCGGTTCGGGAAAGCAAAAACTGTGACCAGCCATTCAGGAATCCCCAGATGCGTCCGTAAGCATCTTTTGTAATCACGTATTCAGCGCCGGCATGCGGTCGCATCGTGGTCAGTTCGGCATAAGTGAGTGCGCCGGCAAGCGCGAGCACTCCTGCTGCCACCCAGACAAGAATCACGCGCATCGGTGTTCCGACGTTACAGGTCATCACTCGCGCCTTGAGAAAGATGCCCGTGCCGATGATGTTGCCGACGTTTATGGAAATCGCGGCGATCGGTCCGAGGCCGCGAACCAATTCGTGATTAGGTTTCAAGGTTGAGGTTCCAGATTTCAGTTTCAAGTTTCAAGTGCCGTGAGTCAGGTGTCGGGTCTCGGGAGTCAGGTGTTGCCTGAAGATTTTCATTCTCACCTGGCTTCAGCCAGGTGTCTGGGTGTTCCCACTTTATTGGAAACCTTTAAACGGTTTCCTTTTTCTATTGAGTCCTTCACACCACCTGGCTGAAGCCAGGTGAGAATGAGAAGACCATTCGCCTTCCACCCTGATACCCGAAACCTTCTTACGAAATCCTTTGCCGCATCCCGCGTCCCGCCAGCTCGGCTGCCGCCGCCTCACCGGTAACAACAGCTCCTTCCATGAATCCTTGCCAGTCGGCCAGATGTTCTCCGGCGAAGAGAACCTTGCCATGCGGTCGCGACAGGATCGGTCTGAGTGTGAACCACTGCCCCGGTCGATAAAACGCATAAGCGCCCTGGGTGTATTTATCTCGCTGCCAGGCGTACGACTGGATGTCGAGCGCCAGATCCGGCGCGTGTTTTTCCAGAGGGAGTAGATCCCGGGTGATGATTTCAGTACGACGCCGATTATTCTGCGAAGCAAGAACGTCTGCTTTTTCGCCGACTGCGTAGCTGCAAAGAATTCCTTGCTTTCCCGGCTGATCTTTTGTGCTGTGAAAGTAGTAGTGGGACGTGACGTCGCTGACGAGAGAGAAATTTTCCGGGCCCCAGAACCGTTCTCGGAATAGCACGGAGTTTTTGATTATGCGAGCGTATTGAAGTTTCTCGGCTGCGGCTTTGTGTGCTGGGGGAAGCGGTGGATCAAACTCCATCCTATCGAGCGTCCGCGCCGGCACAGTACAAATGCAAGCGTCAGCAACAAAGTCGGCACCGTTCGCAGTAACGGTTACGCGCCCGGCGCGCTGCCGAATTCTTTGCACAATCATTCCGGTGCGAACTGACCCGGCTCCAAGTGACGCCACCAACTTTTCGATCAAGCGAGAATTGCCGCCCTCCATCTTGTAATCCATCTCGTTGGCAGGACTGGATTCAAAGTATTCAGCAGCGGCCGCGTAAGCGGATATCATGCGAATGGTTTCGCCGAAATCGGTGCTGTCTTGCAGATCGCGCAGCAGCAAGTCGTCCTCGCTGAAGCCAATTTCATCGAGCAGAGTCCACCAATCATATTGATCCAATCGCAGCTTCTGCTTATCGGAATATCCTTCGTAGGCCTGCTTAAGCTTTTCGAATGCGGCCTTTGCGCCGGGCGAAAAGTCCCACTGTCCTGGCCGTTTCACAATTCCGTCACGCATTAGCCAGGCGTCGAACCGATGATCTTTAAGTGGGATTCCAAAATCGTGACAAAGAGCCTTCATCCGATCATGACTCTCGCCTACCCATTCAGCGCCGAGTTCGCAGACCAGCTCCGGATTCTGCTTGAACCTGAAAGAGTTGACGCGACCACCCGTGCGTTCCCTCGCTTCAAGAACCGTAACATTCCAACTCGGCTTCTTGGTTTTGAGCGCGTGCGCGGCGGCGAGTCCCGAGAGACCTGCGCCGATAATGATGCAGGAGTAAGAGCGACGCTGGACGTATGGGCTGAATAGAAGAGGGACGCCGATCGCCGCGAGTCCCGAGTTTTTTAGAAAGTCCCTGCGGGTTGTGGTTGAGTTTTGTGTCGGTTGTTTTGTCACCAGATGTCGTTAGTAACAAGATCTTCGTAGGTGTCGCGGCGCCGGATCAATTGCGGCTTACCGTTATCAATCATGACTGCCGCCGGTAACGGCCGGCCGTTGTAATGGAACATCTGAGCGAGAGAGTAGGCACCACTGTTGAGAAGTGCCAACACCTCACCAGGCCGAACATCTGCGGGCAACATACGATAGTCCGGTAGCCGACCACCGCGCTCAATATCGAAATACACATCTCCGGAATCACATAGCGGTCCTGCAACTTTGTAATTCTGATCGTGTGCAGCGTCTGCGCAGCTCGCCGAGATTAAATGGTAATACCACTTGTAATTGTTCATTGAGAGCATCAGGTTGTAACCGGCATCGGTCAGCAACCAAACGTCATTTGTCTCCGGACGCCGCTTGATGTTGCGAACGGTGGTCAACACCAAACCGGCGTCGGCAATTACGCTGCGTCCGGGTTCAAGCAGGATTGTTACCTCATCCAGCAAGTGTTCCGCCTCAACCTCGCGAGCCGATGCGCGCGCGATCTGCATGGCCGCCTGCAAAACCGCGGTCGGTTCAAGATCAGCGCCGAGCATGTCGCGTTCGTGCTCCGGCAACTGATCCGCCTGTGATCGATCGCGCAAATAGTTCACCGGAATACCGCCACCGAGATTGATGTGCTCGAGGGTGTGCCCGGTCTCTCGGTGAATCGTCCGCAAATGTTCCCACATACTGCGGAATGCTTCGGCGAATGGTTCGACGTCCGGCGTTTGCGACCCCACGTGGATGTGGATGCCGCAAACGTGGATGAGCTCCGGGTCCTGCAAGCCGCGGCGAAAGGCCTCAAGTACTTCAGAGGACGAAATGCCGAACTTCGACGTAAGCAACGCTGTCTGCAAGCCTAGATGTGAGCGAGTTCCAATCTCCGGAACCAGTCTGAGCGTGACGCGCGCCGCAGGTATGGAGTTTCCCTTGAGTTTGCGGACGCGTTTTACCGCCTCTTCCACCAATCCGATCTCGTAGATGGAATCAACATTGATCGCATAGATGCCGGCGCTGACAGCCTGGTCAAGCTCCTCATCACTCTTGCTGG
>DASSCX010000220.1:0-12676 GCA_035697425.1 Pyrinomonadaceae bacterium
TTCAACCCTCATGATTACGCGGATCCCACCCGAGGCTTCATATTTGTTCCGGGGCCTCAAGCCTCTCGACACCCTCTGACAATTGTCGATCCCGGGCTTGAGATGCCCTACACGCAACAGTGGAATTTGAGCATCGAGCGCCAAATGCCGTTCAACTCGGCATTTCGAGTCAGCTACACAGGAAACCGAGGGATTGGCCTGCTGCGCTTTGCACAAGGCAACCTACCCCAACATGACCCGGTTAACGGAGTATTCGTCCTTAATCATCCCAACAATGCAGCGGCTCAGCGAGGGCAGGTGATTCGGGTGGCTGCCGATGCAGAGTGCGCTGGTACGAACGGACTGACCACTGGAACGGGAGCAATTCCGTTCACTGCCGCTTGCCCGGTAGTGGTGCCCATCGGAACCCTCGAATACAGCCTTCGGGTTCCTCGTACAAACGAACGCCGGCCTGATCCGCGCTATTCGACTAACCTGCTGGTTAGCAATGCGGCCTGGAGCTACTACCATGGTTTGCAGGTTGAGTGGACTAAGAAACTAAGTCGTGGCCTTAACTTCCAGGCTTCCTACACGTTCAGCAAGGCAATTGATACTACTTCGGAAGCGACCGACGTCGGTGTTGCCAGCGGCGATACAAACCAGACGGGAAATGATTCCCGGATCGCTCGTGGTCTATCGCTCTTCCACACCCCGCACCGCTTCACTTTTTTCGGCACTTACGAACTCCCATTCTTCAAAGGCCGCCGTGATTTGCTTGGAGAGACTCTGGGCGGCTGGCAATTCTCCGCCGTGGTCAAGATGGCGTCCGGCACGCCTTTTACAATCAGGAACACGGGTGGGGTCGACTTGAATTTTGACAGCTTTATCGAGAGCCGCCCGGTGATCATCGACCCTTCAATTCTGGGTAGAATTGTTGACCATCCGGCGACGTCGCGAGACGCCCTGCCGCGCTCGGCGTTTCGCTCAGCGACGATAGCGGACTTGAACAACGGAATCATCGGACGCAACACTTTCTTCCGCGATGGCCAGAAGGTCGTAGATATCAACATCACGAAATTTTTCGAAATGCCCTGGGAAGGGCATCGATTAATGCTGCGTGCCGATCTCTTGAATGCATTCAACCATGTCTGGTACGGGACGCCCGTGACTGATATTGCGGCGACCAATTTTGGTGCGATCACAGGCACCAATGCTCTCTATCAACCGCGCGTAGTTCAGGTCGCGCTTCGCTACACCTTCTAGGTGCTTCCTGCCGGGGCCGTTGGGCGGGGGAGATTCCTCGTTGCGCTATCTTGTTCCCCGGATGTTGGAGGGTCGACTCTGGCAGTAGGCAACTCGCTGAAGCAAAGTATTAACATCAACTCAAGACTGAAAAACTTCGTGCTTGGGAAGCGCTGCGGGGCAGTTCTTGCCGTTGCGCTTCTCGTTTGCATGATCGCCGGCCCGTATTCTTCAGCTTCAAGTCCTCAGGGAAATCTCCGGGCTTTGAGTGCCGAACGAACGATCATTTTTTCTTCACCAGGCGAGGTGCGGGCGCTTTGGGTCGTCCGCAATACGTTAACGTCGCCGGAAAAAATAAAAACGATGGTCGAAAAGGCCAGAGCTAACAACTTCAATACTCTTATCGTGCAAGTTCGAGGACGCGGGGACGCGTATTACCGCTCTCGTCAGGAACCTCGTGCCCTGGAACTTAAAGATCAGCCATTGACCTTCGATCCCCTGGCGGTAACCCTTACTGAAGCCAAACGGCGCGGACTGAAGGTTCATGCCTGGGTCAACACCAGCCTCCTGGCAAACCTCGATGCCTTGCCTACCGATCCTAAGCACGTTTATCACAAGCACCCCGAGTGGCTTGCGGTTCCTCGCGCCATCGCCACCGAGCTTTACAGAATGTCTCCGCGCGATACTCGCTATAAGGAACGCATCGTCGAATGGTCAAAGGCCAACCGCGCTGAGCTCGAGGGCATTTATACCGGACCCGCAAACCCGAAGGTTCGCGAACATATCTACAAGATCTGGATGGATATTCTTAAAAATTACGATGTCGACGGCATCCATTTCGACTACGTCAGGCTGGCCAGCCCGGACTTTGATTACAGCCGCACTTCGCTGGACAAGTTTCGCCAGTGGCTTGAACCAAAACTTTCGGCGACCGAGCGCAGTCAGCTCAAGCAAGATCTAAAAGCAAACCCGCTTGCAGCTACCGACGGTTATGCCAATAAGTTTGCAGATTTTCAGCGCGAGCAGATCACGATACTAGTCGAGCGGATCTATCGCGGTGTGAAACAACGCAAACCACAGGTCACCGTTTCGGCGGCAGTGTTCGCTAATGATGAGAATGCCTACACCCGCAGGTTTCAGGATTGGAAACGCTGGCTCTCATTGGGAATATTGGACGTGGTGTGCCCGATGGCATATTCGACAGACACAGCAATCTTCAAAAAGCAGATTGAGATCGCCACCACAAATGCACATTTGGCCGGCCGGCGGGTGTGGGCGGGAATTGGTGCTTATCGAATTCCTGCGGACTCGACGATTGAAAAGATCAGCGTTGCTCGTGGGCTGGGAGCGGATGGCGTGATCCTTTTCTCCTACGACTTCACGGCCAGTAAGGGCGAACTGAATCCTGCCGGAGATTATCTGGAAAGAGTTAATCTGGGCGCATTTGCGGCAGCTGCCCCTTAGTCGGCCGTATGGCATGTGATCCTTCTATGCTCGTTGCCTCCGTGCTGAGTATTTTATAAACGCCCCACGCACCACAGGGTAACCGAGAGCTTCACTTATGTAATCGTGAATTGAGAATTGGTACTTGCCGGCGAGGCCAAGTCAATTGCGCGGCCCGGTGTGGCGTTGTGAGGGGTTGGTAGTAGCAGCGGCACCGTTCCAATGCCGGCGCAAGTGAACGCAGCGCGCCCCGATCATTGAGGTCGGTAAACATGACTCTTGTTAATGGATTTAACCGGGTGTATAAACTTAGCGTTAACTAGCATCCTTCCAACTTTTTGCTCTTGGTTGAAGGATTCCTGCAGCGTTCCGCGATAACTGAGCTGCGCTTACTGCGAGGCTCCTAATCCAAAATTGATTAAGAGAGGACCTTCCCTTATGCAACGTCATATTGCCAACATCTTGCGGATCGTGTTGTCGATATTTGTTTTGTGTCTTGGCTCTGGATTGGTTGTAGTCGCTCAAGATACGACAGGAACCATAGTGGGCACTGTTAAGGATGCGTCGGGGGCTGTCGTACCAGGTGCCACGATCACAATAACTGACGTTGAAAAGGGAGTCGTGGTTCGTACCACAACAACCGCGGATGACGGCACGTTTTCCATCCCCCTTCTGCCGGTCGCGGTGTACGACGTCAGCATTGAGGCGCCTAACTTCAAGAAGCACATCGAAAAGGACGTCAAACTCGATGTCAATCAACGCCGTAGCCTGGAAGTCGCGCTAGAGGCAGGAAACATTGCTGAGGTAGTCACGGTCGCTGCCGACGCGGTGGCGATCGAGTTAACAACGCCAACTTCTTCGACGTTGATCAATGGCGACCAGGTGCGCGAGCTGTCCATCAACAATCGCAACTTCGTACAGTTGGTAACTCTCTCGCCCGGAGTTTCAAATGACTTGTCAGATCAGGTTTACGTGGGAACGGTAAATCCTGAAGGTCAGCCGAACACCGTACAGATTGCTGTTAACGGAGGGCGAGCGACTCAGAATACCTTTCTCGTCGACGGCGCTGATATCACTGACCGTGGCTCCAATCTGACTATTCAGGCTTATCCCAGTGTTGACTCCATTGGTGAGTTTAAAGTGTTACGCAGTTTGTTTCCGGCAGAATCGGGAAGTAGCGGCGGTGGGCAGGTAAACATTGTGACGCGTTCCGGGGGAGATGAGTTTCATGGCTCACTATTCGAATTTGTTCGGAATGAAAGATTGAACGCGAACGACTTTTTCACGAACCAGTTAGCGAGCGCGGGAATTGATGCTGATGGCAAAGCCAAGCGCCGTCCGTTTCGCTACAACAACTTTGGCGGAACAATTGGCGGGCCCGTGTATTTCTTCAATTTCGGCGAAGGCAATGGGAGTATGTTCAGCAAGCTGAGCCGCACATTCTTCTTCTTCTCGGAAGAGCAACGACGCGATCTTCGTTACCCTAATCTGTCGTCAACGGTTCCCAATGCCAACTTGCGACAGGGTATTTTCCCGTTTCCAGTGTGCATGAATCGAGCTTATCTGGGAGAGACTTGCACCGGAGCTAACATCCTGCCGGCAAATACTCCGATGCCGGCCGCGAGAATAAATCCTACGTCCCTGGCTTATCTGACCAACATCTACGGCAGAGTGCCTCTACCGCAAAACCCGATAACCGGGTCGCTCATTTTCCCAACCAAAGGAATTGCAAACTTCCGTCAGGAAATTTTCAAATTCGATACGAGCTTGAGTGATGATCTGTCACTCTCTTATCGTTTTCAGAACGATAAAATCCCGACCGTGGATGCCAACGCACTTTTTACCAGTGGCTCCGGGATTCCTGAGGTTTCAACGACCGAGACTGAGTCTCCCGGCAAGACGCACACAGTGCAGGGAACCTATATCCTCAATTCCAACACGATCATCGAGGGCCGATATGCTCACGCTTACGGCGCTATCTTGAGTCACAACGTTGGCCTATTAGCGAGGGAAAACTCGTCAATCCCTGTTGGTCTGCCGTATGAAAACGAGCGCGATCGAGTGCCAACAATCACAGGAAACGGGTTCAGTAGTTTGCAAAGTTTTGGGCCCTACGACAATTTTTCAAATAAGAACAATTTCAGTGGCAGCCTCAGCATGGTTCGCGGCTCACACTCTTATAAATTTGGCGCGGCGTATTCGCGTTACCGCAAGAATGAAAACGCCCTGCCGGGTGTTGTCAACGAAGGAACGTTCGGAGGCTTTGCCGCGACCCTACCGTCAGGGGTGGTGCTGCCACCGGGAATTAGTTCCACGGTAGCCGGAAACTATCAGCGGTGGGCAAACTTTCTCGTAGGCAATGTGCCCTCGTTCTCGCAAACGAAATTCGACTACACCGCCGATTTCCGACAGCAGAACCTGGAGGCTTATGCACAGGATGAGTGGCGGCTTAGACCTAACCTGACCTTATATCTCGGTGTTCGTTACTCTTATTACGGACAACCGCGTGACGAGAACCAGCGCTTAAGTAATTTCTATCCCGAGCTCTATAACCCCCAGGATGCTCCAGTCGTCACAGGAGCCGGGAACCGTCTCAGCGGCAACAACGAATTTGGCCGACCCTCGAATTGGTGCAGTGGGATGGTGATCAACGTGCCTCAGAATCCCAGCATTACGATTCCATCAGGATTCCCCTGCACGATCACTCCTTCGCCATATGGCAGCGGAATCGTAGACGTGCCGAAGCTCGATTTTGCGCCTCGCTTTGGGATTGCGTGGGATCCCTTCGGCAAGGGTCGGACATCGATACGCACCGGTTATGGTATCTACCATGAGCAGTTCGCAAATGGTGGGTTCTTAAATATCCTGGTTCGCAATCAGCCTATTCAGGAAACTGCTTCGGCAACTAATACTCGGATAGACCAACCGATTCCGCCAGGACCACCGACGCTCGCCGCATTCGCCGCAACGACCCAAGTACGCGCCGTCCAGCGTGATTGGCATACGCCATATGTGCAACATTGGTCGCTTGACGTGCAACAGCAACTCACTAACGACACAATTCTGACAGTTGGATACTATGGGTCAAGAGGTGTCCATCTTACCGGCATCGTTGACATCAATTTGCTTCCACCTGGCACGGCCCGCACGCGCACCTGCGCTCGGGGATCTCAATCAATACTTACGGCGGGTGTTACCCTGGTCCAGTGTCAGCCAAACGGTTACGCTTTCCGTAACTCAGCTATCACTGCCGCCGCGGGAAATCCAAATGTTGCTCCTGGCAGCACTCCATCCACCGATATTTTGATTCTCGATCAAATCCGACCCTATCGCGGCTATCGGGCCATCAACATGGTGCAGCCGCGCTTTGATTCCAACTATCACAGCCTGCAGGTTTTTGGTCAGCATCGCTTCGGCGGTGCCTCCCAAGTGAACATTGCCTACACCTGGAGCAAGAACCTGACCAACAGCCAATCCGATGCGAGCGCTCCACAAAACACCTATAGCATTGACGACGATTACGGACGCGCGGCTCTCGATCGGAAACATGTTTTCTCCGCTAACTACGTTTATGAATTGCCCTTCTTCAAGAGCCAGAAAGGTTTTATTGGAAAGCTGCTGGGAGGCTGGCAAGCATCAGGCATAATTACGCTCAACAGTGGCTTACCCTTAACCGCAACGGTTTCAAATTACGATCCGGCTGGTATCGGTTTCCTTGGACCATCCGGTTCCGGCCCGCGGGCTAACCAAATAGGTGACCCGAATACCGGGGGCGCACAGAATCAAGTGCAGTGGTTTAATACCGCTGCCTTTGAACCGGTGCCGCTCTGTACAACAACTGCTTGCCCTATTGTTTCGAATACTCCTGGCTCCGCTGGACGCGGCACCATCAATGGGCCGCCTACAAAGCGTGTCGATTTCACGATGACAAAGAACATCAGCTTTACTGAGTCAATTCGGTTGCAGCTGCGTGCGGAGGCGTTCAACGTGTTCAACCACACTAACTTCCGGGCCGTTGCGACCAACGTGACTCTGTCGACATACGGTAACGTTACTACTGTTCGCGATCCGCGAATCCTGCAACTGGGCGCGAAGTTTATCTTCTAGTCTAAACCTAACTTCTTTCCGTGCCCGCAGGGATCATCAATCCGGCGGGCACGCGTGTGTTGATAGCTCGGGGTTACGGCCGGCTATGAAATCAGTTCACACAAATAGAAGACTTCTCTTGCAAAACGCTCGCGTCGTCACGCGGGAGCAATTGCTTGAGGCTGCCTCTGTCGCCGTAGTCGACGGAAAAGTTACGACTATTTCCTCGAACCTCGTTTCCGCTGATTTTGATTCCGTAATCGACTTGGACGCGGCAACGCTGTTTCCGGGTTTTGTTGATGTTCACATTCACGGCGCCGTTGGTGTCGATACGATGGCTGCGAGCAAAGACGACTTGCAGCGCGTGGCTCAGTTCCTGGCCGCGAATGGTGTTACTGCCTGGTTGCCGACACTCGTACCCGCGCCTGCCAGCGACTATCAGAAGGCCGTTAGCGCGATCGATGCGTTGATGCAGCAGCAGGCGAATGAGGAGGCTGCTAGTGGTGCACGTGTGCTCGGCGTGCATTACGAAGGACCATTCGTTAATTCATCACAGTGTGGCGCGCTGCACACCGCGCACTTCAAATCCTTCTCAGGTATAAGCGATATCGAAATCTTACCGACGCCGCGCGCTCCTGGTGCGGTGCGGATGATGACCCTCGCGCCGGAAATTCCCGGCGGCATTGAACTGATACAGCAGCTAGTCGACCGCGGATGGATTGTTTCCATCGGACATACGCGGGCGGGACTTGAGGAACTGGAACAGGCATTTGCGGCAGGGGCGCGCCACCTAACACACTTCATGAACGCGATGCCGCCGCTGCATCATCGCGCGCCAGGTCCCGTGGGCTGGGGTCTTACAAAACACGATGTCACGTTTGACGTTATTGCCGACGGCATTCACGTTGATTCGCTTGTGCTCAAGCTGGTGCTGCAGGCTAAAGGTACCGACGGTGTGACGTTGATTAGTGATGCGATCGCCGCTGCCGGTGCGGGAGATGGCAACTATGACATCTGGGGTGAAACGATCTCAGTTAAGAGCGGACGAACGAGCAATGCCAAAGGCAGTATTGCCGGTTCGGTGATTACGATGCTCGACGCAGTAAAAATGATGCGGTCACTGGGAGTTTTAGAAGTACAGATCGCCCAAATGGCTGCCACTAATCCGGCGCGATTGTTGGGACTCGATCAGCTGCGTGGATCAATTGAAGTGGGTAAGGACGCCGATCTGGTAGCGGTGGATGAGCAGGGAGCTGTGACATTCACCATGGTGGGAGGACAGCTGGCTTCGTAGCATCCAGTGCGGTAGAGATTGCCCCGCGGCTTGCCGCCTTCCGTGCGGTAAGGTTTACCTTACCGTGTAACCTGTTTTCTCAAATTCTTGCGCGAGGCTTAGCCTCGCGCTGGACATCATTAAGAGTTTGTCGGTAAGGCAAGCCTTACCGCACGGAAGGCGGCAAGCCGCAAGTTAGACCTTGCCGCGAGTAAGGCAGGGGCCGCACATCTCACTGGAGAGACACGGCGAAAAATAGAATTGGTCGGCCGCGCTCAAGGTCGGTGGCCGCCCGAAGATAGCGAGCGTCATGAAGTTTATGCTTCGCTTCGGCATGGGCTAAGAATGTTTCGCGTAGAACCCCGCGCGCCGATATGAGAGGTCAAGCAGTTCCACAGGATGGCAGACTCGCAATTCCATCCCCGCTAACTGCGAGCCCGCGCCGATCTGCATCTGACATCCGGGATTGCCGGTAGCCAGGACGGTCGCACCAGTCTCGCGAATGTGAGCGAGCTTCTCTTGTAACACGCCCTGAGACATCTCTGGCTCCAAAAGGTTGTAGACTCCGGCGCTGCCGCAGCATCTCTCCGCACCTTCAAGTGGCTTGAAGTTAAGATCGGGAATTGCGCGCAGGATTTTCAAAGGCGCCTCAGCCGCGTGTTGCCCGTTCAGCAAGTGACAAGAAGCGTCGTAAGTAACACCCCCGTCCAAACGCGCACCTTTCACAATCGGTTTTGTTTCGAGTTGTTGACTGAAATCGCGCACGCGCGCTGAGAACCTCCGGGCGGGCTCGGCGAATGTCGCGTCGCCGGCAAGTAAGTGAGCGTAGGAAACCAGCATTGCCCCACAGCCGCCAGCGTTGGTGATTACCGGTGCGTCTCCGCCAAAAGCCGAAATATTTTGTCGCGCGAGCAGGCGCGCCCCCTCCAGATCGCCGGCATGCGCGTGTAGCGCGCCACAACATACCTGGTTCGGCGCTACTTCTGCTTCCACGCCATTGATTCGCAAGACTCGCTTCGTGGCCTCGTTGACGCGCGCAAACAACCCTTCAGTAACGCAGCCGGTGAATAGGAGTGCGGACTGCGTCTGATCAAGTTCGGCAGCTGCCGAAAGTTCCTTAACAGCGTCATTGGCCATCTGTGGTGCGGAACTCACCAGCAAGCCGAGGCCAAACTCAACCCGCTTTGAAAACAAGCCGACAACTCGAGACTTCAAGAGCAACTTTGCCAAGCCGGTATTACGCAGTATGCGAGCTAAGGCAAAAGAGAATCGCAAACGCCCGGGCTGCAACCAAACATGCCGCAGCACGAACCGCAGTAAGCGATAACTAAATCCCTTCTGCACTTCCGACGGGTAAATAGTCGCGCGGCTTGCCTCCAGCAACTGCCCATACTCAACGCCGGCCGGGCAAACGGGTTCACACGCGCGACATCCTAAACAACGATCAATATGTGTGCGAAAAGAGTAAGAGTCCGCGCTGAGTTTCTCTTCGGCAACCGCACGCATGAGATAAATGCGACCGCGTGGGCTATCGTTCTCGTCACCGGTGAGCGTGTAGGTGGGACAAGCTTCCAGACAGAGACCGCAGTGAACGCAAGCCAGCAGCTTCTGTTCTTCGTTAGCAAGGATTGTTTTTAATAGAGGTGTCGACAAGGCCAGGTAGTCTTGAGTAGGCGACAAGTTCAATAAGCTCAAGGTCAGGAAGAGGGGCTTGCCCCCGCATTTCTATGTTCTGACGCTTGATTGTTGTTGTCCATAAGAAGCAAAGTGGCAATAACAGCGGGGGCAAGCCCCTCTTCCTGACCCTGAGCTAATCGACCTTTAGGGTTGATGACTCGGACTTCCACTAAGCAGACGTTCCAATCCTCTCAGTAACCTACCGCCTGTCCGTCGCTTCTTCGCGGATCCGACGCTCCGAGCCGCACTCCGGTCTTTTCTTCGATCATGATTCCTTCCGCATCGCCGAGATAGGTTGGTTTTGCAAACTTATGTCCGCGAGCCAGCAGGGCCTTCTGCGTATCTCCGGATAACCCGTATGGTTCGAAGATGACTTGATCCGGCAACCACTGGTGATGAATGCGAGGCGCGTCAATCGCTTGCTGGATGTTCATTTTGTAGTCGATGACGTTCGTAATCACTAGCAGAACAGTATTGATGATAGTCGGTCCGCCGGGAGTGCCGGTCGTAAACCACAAACTGCCGTCTTTGCGCAGGACAAATGTGGGCGTCATCGCTGAGAGCGGACGCTTGCCCGCGGCGACTGCGTTTCGCTCGCCTTGAATCAAGCCGTATAAGTTTGGCGTTCCTGGCTTGGCCGCGAAATCGTCCATCTCATTGTTCATGACGATGCCGGTTCCTTTTGCCACCACGCCCGAACCAAACCAATCGTTCAAGGTATAGGTATTTGCAACCGCGTTACCTTGCCCATCAACAACCGTGAAGTGAGTGGTCTCTTCAGATTCGTGACCGCTCGGTCGTCCCGCCTTCACCTCGGTGCTTGAGGACGCGCGTTCGAGGTTAATCGACTTGCGCAACTTGTCCGCATACGCCTTATCAATTAAGCCCGCGATCGGAACTTTCACAAAATCGCTATCGCCCATATATTCGGCGCGATCGGCAAACGCGCGGCGCATCGCTTCCACCGTAACATGGTAACGTTCAGACGAGGCCCAATCGTATTTGCCTAATTCAAAGCCCTCGAGAATGTTAAGCATCTCCAGGAGGACGGTGCCTCCGGAGGACGGCGGTGGCATAGAGATCACTGGATAACCACGATAGCTACCCTGCAGTGGCTGTCGCTCCTTGGCAACATACCCGCGCATGTCTGCCATTGTGATTAGGCCATTGTTCCGCTTCATGTCAGCGGCGATGAGTTGCGCTGTGCGACCCTGGTAAAACTCTTTTGGTCCCGAGCGTTGCAGACGCATGAGTGTTGCGGCGAGCTCTGGCTGCCGAAAGATCTCGCCCTCCTGGTAGTAGCTTCCATTGCGCAGAAAGATTCGCCGCGTCTCGGGATACTTGCCCAGATACTCGTTGCCGTTTAGCGAGCGCGCGAAGCCGTAGCCCATCGGAAAGCCTTCGCTAGCCAGCCGCCGAGCGGGCTCCACCAGCTGCGCCCAGGTTAACTTGCCTGAGCCATATTTCTTCAAGGCGAGCTCCATGCCAGCGACGGTGCCGGGAACTCCCGAGGCACGATAACCAACCGTAGACGAACCCTCGCCCTTGATTAGATTCCCATCCTTATCGAGGTAGACATTTCGGTGAGCCGCAGCCGGCGCCATCTCGCGATAATCGATTGCGGTGGTCTTTCCATTGCTCAAACGAATCATCATGAAACCGCCGCCCCCCAGGTTACCGGCAGCCGGGTATGTCACTGCGAGCGCAAGCGCTACCGCAATCGCTGCGTCGATGGCGTTCCCGCCGCGCTTCATGACAGCCACACCAACTTCTGAAGCGAGTTGATTAGTTGAGGCGACGATGCCATGTTTTGCTCGGACTGGTTCGCGCGCTGCGAGTGGTGCGAAACTGGAGCGACCGCTTGCCGAGAGCGGAGCGGCAAAAACGCTGATCGCAATCAGCAGGCAAAGGATGGTGCGTTGATAATAAGATCTCATTGTGCCTCCCGAGTCGCGGGTAGTTTCTCTGAAAATTTCATTCACACCGGCGCTTTAGCGCGGTGACTCTTGATGCTCCAGTCCAACTAGAAACCGTTTAAACGGTTTCCATCATCCACACCGGCTGGAATCACCGGGCTGAAGCCAGGGTGTGAATGAGATTCAAAGTGCATGGGTTGACTCGTGCAGCGGGCTTCGCGTTTTAAAACCTGCCCGGCGACAGCAAGCCCGCGGGATCCAGTTCTTGTTTGATACTCGCCATCAGTTTCGTCGCAGGCAGTGCTCCCCACGCATCTACTTCACTTTTGGATCTCGCAGGGACGTGCTCAATGATGAGCGAACCGCCTAACGCTTCCGCCGCCGTCCTTAAGGCAATCAGGGTTTGGCTGTTCGCCGCAGCCTTGTCGTTGTGCATCACCCTAATGCGACCATCGGAGACTCCCGCCTGCCAGACCGTTTCCCGATCAGCGTATTCGATCACGCTCTCGATCATACGATGAACCTGAGACGGCTTGACCGAAATTCGATAAGACAGGCCTAAGCTGTTTGCCATTGGAGCTAACTGCAGGTTGCGCCAAATCTGTCGGTCGTCACTGACGATGTCAACGTCTCGGAGTGCGGAACGGTGGAGCAGTTCGGTTGCCCTGGCGACTTGGTGGTCGACTGTCTTCTCGATGCCCGCAAATCTTATCAGTAGTTGCACCTCATCGGGAGACGTGACTACTCCGCTGCAATCCCGGAGTGGTGATAAAAGCTCAAGAGCGACTGGGAAAAGTCCTGCCTCATAAACAGACCAGCCCGCTGCGAAGACTGATCGTAAAGACCCGCGGGCGCTGATTGTTGTTTCCTTTGCCGGTCGCGGGCGCAATTTGAAAGTCACTTCACAGACAACGCCTAAAGTTCCGTAGCTCCCTGTGAATAACTTGCACAGGTCGTAGCCGGCGACGTTCTTTACCACGCGTCCCCCAGCCTTGCAGGTTTTACCGTCAGCGAGCACTACTTTCATCCCGATCACGAAGGTGCGGGGTGACCCATAGCC
>DASSCX010000221.1:0-18230 GCA_035697425.1 Pyrinomonadaceae bacterium
TCTCTCCCGGTGATATCGGCGGAGCCGCCGTCTCAACAGCCCATTTCGATTAACACCCGACTCTCAAGAGCTAGCCTCGATGTCGATCGTTTGAACGATGCTTTGCGGCAACTGGCAGAAGGTCTTCATGGACTGCACGAAACCGGAAAGTTGCATCGCGACATTAAGCCGTCAAATGTACTGGTAACAAAGGAGGGCCGGGTTGTAATTCTCGATTTCGGTCTGGTGGCCGAAGTGGCAGGAAAGGACCTTCATGAAAGTGTAAATCTGGCTGGGACTCCTGACTACATGTCACCCGAGCAGGGAGCGCAACTGCCAATTTCGCGCGCTAGTGATTGGTATAGCGTGGGCGTGATGCTTTATCAGGCGCTCGTGGGTCGCTTGCCGTTTTCGGGAAAGTTTTTCGAAGTAATGATGGACAAGCAAAATCTTGATCCCGTGACACCCGCGGAACTCGTGCGCGATGTGCCTCAGGAGCTCAATGATTTGTGCGTGCAACTTTTAAGGCGTGTGCCTGAGCGTCGACCGTCCGGTCGTGACATTTTGCGTGCGCTTGGTGACGGCCGCACCGGACCTCTTGGCACTCCTCTAATTGCGGCCCCAGAAGTTCCTTCGCGGAAGAGACGAACCTTTGTTGGCCGCGAACAGCAGACATCCGAACTGATGAACGCTTTTCACGCGACGCGTCAGGGGCAGACCGTGACCTTGTATGTTCATGGTGAATCCGGGGTCGGCAAGTCGGCTCTCGTGCGCAATTTCCTCGACGACTTACGAGAGCATGAGAGCGACACGGTGATTCTTGAAGGCCGTTGCTATGAGCGCGAGTCGGTTCCTTATAAAGCCCTTGATGGCGTGATTGATAGTCTCACCAAGTACTTGATGGCGTTGCCGGAAGCGAAGGCCGCAGCGCTCATGCCGCGAGATGTGCTCGCGCTCGCGCGCTTGTTTCCGGTGATGCTGCAAGTAGATGCGGTCTTCAATGCGCCACAACGCGAACAGGAGATTCCCGATCCGTTCACCTTGAGACGGCGTGCTTTTGCCGCTCTGCGCGAATTGCTGGGGCGTATCTCAGATCGGCAAAGGCTGGTGATTTACATCGACGATCTGCATTGGTCGGATGCTGACAGTACGACTTTAATGGAAGACCTGTTACGTCCGCCTGATTCGCCGCCGCTCCTGCTGCTGGCTAGTTTTCGCAGCGAGGAAATCGAGACAAAACCTTTTCTGGAGGAGCTGCTGGAGAGTGCGGGCACCGAGACGCGTCGTGAATTGCGTGTGACCACCCTTAGCGACGACGAAGCGCGGGTTCTGGCGCGGAAGTTACTTCGTTCGGCTTCCGAGCCGTTGGTGGACTCGATCGCGCGCGAAGCTCGTGGCAATCCCTTTCTGTTGGAACAGCTCGCTCGCTATGCGGCGGCAAGTGAGCAGTCTGCCACTAGCGGAATCAATTTGAGCGTGATGCTTGATGCGCGACTAGCGCAGTTGCCGAAAGGCACGCGCCCGTTTGTTGACGCTCTGGCAGTTGCGGGCCGTCCCATTAATCCGGAGGTGGCGTTCCACGCCGCCGGCCTTTCAGGCGATGAACTGCCTTTAGTCAGCACCCTGCGCGCGGCACAGTTTCTTCGCAGTGGTGGTTCCGAACACACGGTTGAGCTTTATCACGATCGCATTCGTGAAACGCTCGCTGCGCAACTTGATCGCCCCAGTGTGATGCAGATTCACCGCCGCCTCGCGCAGGCAATCGAAACGCGCGGTATTGATGATCCGGAATCGCTCTTTGAGCACTACATGGGCGCTGGAGAGCGAATGCGAGCGGCGACGCACGCTGCTGTTGCCGCTAGGAAAGCAGCCGTAGCGCTCGCCTTTGATCGGGCAGCAGCTTTCTACCGGCGCGCACTCGAACTCGCGCCGGGCCGGGGAGCAGAAATGATCGCCATGAAGCGCGGACTCGCCGAGGCGCTGGTAAATGCCGGACGCCCTGCCGAAGCTGCGCAAGCCTATCTCGATCTGGCCCAGGAGACTTCGGCGGCCCAGGCTTTGGATTCCAAGCGGCGTGCGGCCGAGCAGTTGCTGATCGGCGGACACATCAAAGAAGGACTCGAACTGGTTCGTTCTGTCCTCGCGGCCGTTGGCTTCACGATGCCTGCCGGACCAAAACGCGCATTAATCGCCCTCCTGGCAAAGCGTATTCAGATCCGAATGCGAGGGTTCAATTTCGTTGAGCGCAAAGCCAGCGAAATTCCGGAAGCGGATCTTTTTCGCATCGATATTTGCTGGGCCGTGGCTGCCGGACTCGGAGCGGTTGATTTGATTCGCGGCGCAGACTTTCAGTGCCGTCACTTGCTGCTGGCTTTGAACGCCGGAGAGCCGTTTCGGATTGCGCGCGGCCTAGCGTTTGAAGCAGCGCAGAGTGCTTCACGCGGTGTTCCGGCCCAAGCCCGCTCGCTCAAAATTGTGCAGCAAGCCGAAGCCCTCGCGCAGCGCGTGGGACATCCGCACGCCCTCGGGTTGGTTACCTGGGCGCGCGGCATCACGGCGTACGTTAATGGACGTTGGAAAAATGCGGCTGAACTCTGCGAGCAAGCTGTCGAAGTGTTGCGCGATCAGTGCACGGGTGTCACCTGGGAGTTGTCGATCGCGCATCGTTTCCTGTTTAGTGCGATGGTCTATCTGGGTGAAATTGGTGAAGTGTCGCGTCGCGTTCCGGCCCTGCTGGGCGCCGCACTGGAGCAGGGTAATGTTTTTGCTGCTACCGATCTGCGTACGCGGCTAAACCTGATCTGGCTTGCTGCTGACGATCCCGATCGCGCTCGTGCTGAAGCTATCGAGGCGCTCAAGGCCTGGCCGCACGAAGGCTTCCACCTGCAACACTACAGTGCGATGTTGGCCCTCGCCCAGATCGAGCTTTACACCGGGGATACGGAAGTAGTCTGGAAACATCTTCAGGGTCAGTGGCAGGCACTCGAAGATTCCTTGCTGCTACGAATTCAGGTTTTAAGAATTGAAGCAATGCACTTGCAAGCCCGCGCCGCCCTGGCCACTTCGGAGGGTGGCAAAGAACGGCCCTGGCGTTTGAAGGTCGCCGAGCAAATGGCGAAACGCATCGCGCGCGAAAACGCAGCTTGGGCCACGCCTTTCGCGAGCCTGGTGCGTGCCGGGATTGCCAACCGGCACGGCGACAAAGAGAAGGCTGCAAAGCTGCTGTCAGAGGCGGCGATAAATTTTAAGAGTCAGGACATGGAACTCTATGCAGCTGCAAGCCGGCGCCGGTTGGGAGAGATGGTGGGCGGAGATCATGGCTACCAACTGATGACCGAAACGAATGCCTGGATGGCGAGTCAGAGAATCAAGAATCCCGACGCGATGACACGAATGTTGGCGCCGGGCTTCTAGTGACGCAGGTTCGATCATGGACACGCTAAAAACTCTCACTTACGAAGTGACCGGTCGGATCGCCCGCATCACCCTCAACCGTCCAGAGCGCGGGAATGGAATTACGCTGGAGATGCCCGCTGAGCTTGCTGCCTGCGTTGAACGCGCGAATCTTGATCCGGCCGTGCATGTGATCGCACTCGCCGGCAACGGCAAGGGTTTCTGCGGTGGTTATGACTTGGTGCTGACGGCGGAGCAGAAGCTGGGTGGCGAATTAGTCAGTTGGCCGTCCGGATCGCCCATGGATCCAAATGTCCAGCTCGAGAACCACAATCCGGAGCAGGTGTGGGATCCGCTGCTCGACTTCGCCATGATGAATCGCAATGTGCGCGGCTTCATGAGTTTGTTCTACAGCGACAAGCCCGTGATCTGTAAAGTTCACGGCTTCTGTGTTGCCGGCGGCACTGACATCGCGCTCTGTGCCGACCTGATTGTGATTGAAGACAAGGCTTCGATTGGTTACCCGCCGGCACGAGTCTGGGGCGTGCCAACAACAGCACAGTGGGCCTATCGCATTGGCATTGAAAAAGCAAAGCGCTTGCTCTTTACCGGCGACTGTTTGTCAGGAACAGAAGCGGTGGAATGGGGACTCGCGACCGAAGCCGCGCCTGCAGAAAAGCTTGACGCGCAATTTGAAAAGTTACTTGAACGCGTCGCCCTGCTGCCTCTCAACCAATTGATAATGATGAAACTTCTGATTAACCAGACGATACTGGGCCACGGCCTCAACACTACCCAGTTGCTGGGCACTATTTTCGACGGTATCGCACGCCACACAAAGGAAGGGTACGCGTTTCAGAAACGAGCGGCAGAAGTTGGTTTCAAACAAGCCGTAGCTGAACGCGACAAACCCTTCTCTTAAATTGCCGATTGGCGATTGCCAATTGTCGATTTTCTGAGAGACAACTCGAATGGCTTATTCGAGAGAGGTTTCGCTACACTCGGCGATTCGTTATGAAGGCCAACATTCCGACAGCTCAAATCGGCAATTTGCAATTGGCAATCGGCAATTTGCCGGCAGGTTCCGGCGCTGAAATAACTCCCGTCAATAAGGAGACCAATTCATAATGATATTCAGCAGTCCTCACCCCACTGTCGCAATTCCGGAAATCTCCCTGACGGATTTTGTTTTGCAACGAGTTGCCGAATTCGGTGACAAGCCGGCGATCATCGAGGGCCCGACCGGCCGCACCATCACCTACGCGCAACTTGCACCCCTAATTCGCCGCCTCGCAGCAGGTCTGGCTGATCTTGGTTTGCAAAAGGGTGATGTGCTGGCGATTTATAGTCCCAATCTGCCGGAGTTCGCACTTACATTTCATGCTGTCGCTTCGTTGGGAGGGGTGGTCACGATGGTGCCACCTCTCTTTACCGACGATGAGATCAAAACTCAGTTGCGAGATTCAGCGGCGAAATTTTTGGTGACGGTTCCAGCCTTAATCGATAAAGCGCGCGACGCGGCCAGCGCGGCCAACATCGAGAAAATTATCGTGCTTGGTGATAGCGGAAGTGATGACTTAATTCCCTTCGCTTCCTTGTTGGATCACAATGCCGAGCCACCCGCCAGCCTCATTAATCCACGAGAAGATCTTGTAGCGTTGCCTTACTCCAGCGGCACGACTGGGTTCCCCAAGGGAGTCATGCTCACCCATCGGAATCTAGTGGCCATGCTCTGCCAGCTCCAGGCTAACGATGCGCTCACTGAGGACGACACGATGATTTGCGTCGTGCCGATGTATCACCTTTATGGATTGCACGTCGTAATGAACCTGGCACTCTCGCAGGGAGCCACGGTGGTCACCCTCCCGCGCTACGATCTAAAACAGTTTCTCGAGGTGTTGGAAAAGTATGAAGTAACGATCGCTCCGCTCGTGCCACCCCTCGTGCTGGCGCTTTCACGCGCGCCGGAAGTTGCCAACTACGATCTGTCCAACTTGCGTTTGATTCACTGTGGTGCAGCCTCGCTCTCTTCTAATGTTGCAGAAGATTGCGTGGAGCGACTTGGTTGTCAGATCAAATATGGTTATGGATTAACCGAGGTCAGTCCTTTATCGCACGCAAGTCTTCCTTTGAAAGGCGACAAGCCCGGTTCGGTTGGTTACTGTTTGCCCAACACCGAGTGCAAGATCGTCGATCCCGAGACCAATGCGGAATTACCTGCCAACGCAGAAGGCGAAATCTGGATTCGTGGACCGCAGGTGATGAAAGGTTATTTAGGCAATCCACAGGCGACTGAGGAAATGATCGACAAGGAAGGTTGGCTGCGCAGCGGTGATGTTGGCTACGCGGACGAGCAGGGTCGCCTGTTTGTTGTCGATCGCTTGAAGGAATTAATCAAATACAAAGGGCGGCAGGTGGCGCCAGCAGAGCTTGAGGCCGTCTTGCTTTCGCATCCGGCAGTTGTCGACGCGGGGGTGATTCCCAGCCCGGATGAGGAAGCGGGTGAAGTGCCCAAGGCTTTCGTCGTGCTCAAGGGCAAAGCCAGTGCGGAAGAGCTGATGGATTTCGTGGCGCAGCGAGTGGCGCCGCATAAGCGCATCCGGCTACTTGAATTCGTTAAGGAAATCCCCAAGAGTCCGGCAGGAAAGATCCTGCGCCGGCTGCTCGTTCAACGTGAACGGACCCACACCCAGTCCGGCGCTTAATTCCAGTGTTTCTCAATCCAATCTATCGCAGGACCCAGATCGTAATCATTTGCGGTTTGGATTAACTGAGGAATCGCCTTCCAGTCGTCGAGTTCGGTTTGCTGCGCTAGCTTCGGGTTTACGCGGATGTAGCGCTCCCTCAACAGATGTTTGCTCATTGACGCGTCAGCTTCGACCACCCCGTCGAAAAGAATGTTCAGAAGAGGAGTTTGAGGTTTCCGGAACGGATTGAGCAACCACTGAATGATTCCCCAATTCGTCGTGTCTAGACTTATGATCGTTGGGGTCAGTCCCGTTCCGATAGATAAGACGCGGATATCCTCAAGCGCAGGGCGCGGAGTTTTATGACCGAGAGCCATCGCGATCGCCACGGTGCTTGGATTATTCGCCACCATGCCGCCATCAATGTGTCCCTGGTGAGAGGGAAAGACCGTCGGCGCCGCAGCGCTTCGCAGTGCCACGTCGACTACCAACTCATCGAGGTGATGGGAACCGGGAAAGTTATGAGCAAAGACCGGGCACCAATCCTGCCTCTTTTTATTGTCAAGCCTGAAAGTAGGGGCCACTAGATTGTGCTTCGTTAAATCCCGGAGTCGCGGGTTGCCCGGGAAATGACTTTCAAGCAAAGAACGAAAATTGGCATTGCTGAATTTTGGCCGAAACCAATTGAAACGCGAAGGCGAGAACGCCGAGCGCAGGTTCGCTTCAGAATAAAAACTCACAAGCGTGTCCGCGCTGAAACCAGAAGCCAGGGTGAGGGCAACAACTGATCCAGTGGACGTACCGGCGAACAGATCTACCTGTTGCAGTAAGTTCGGAAATTTATCGCTAATGCGTTTGACGAGTGTGGCCATCAACGAACCTTTCACACCGCCACCGTCAAACGTCATGATTCTATAGGGGGGCATAAGAATCTCCTGGGGTAGCTTAGGCGCCTGCCGCCGCAGTGCGCGGAGCGTTACGCAGCAGGCCTGACTCAAGTAAATCCTGGTGTAATGCGCCACCCTTATCGGTAACCATGGTGGCTTTGAAGTAGCTCTGGTAGCGCGACTCGACGCGGAAAGCGGGTGTGTACATATGATCAAGCGGCTCAGTGCTGCTGATGTAAGTGCGTGGCTTCGGGCGATGGCGAATCCAACCGAGGCCCGCGAGTGAGCCAGTCAGTGGTTGGGCGCAAGTCATTAAGCCGGCACCCAGCGCAAAAATCATCTGCATGGTATTGAGCTTCGAGTGATAGAGCTGGGTAAACGCCGCCGCATGCTTGAGCGCGCGTTTTCTATAACCCTTGAGCGATTGCACGTCGTCAACAAACTTAACGACCTCACTGATTGGATCCAAAGGTTTTTGCAGTACCGTCGTCCCGTCCATGTCGCGCAATTTGGTGTCGGGAAGAATCGAACCGCGATTCAAACAGTCGAAAAAGTAGGGCGTACCCAACAGGGGAATCGAAAGCGTGACGAAAGAGGGAAGCGTAATTTCCGGGGTGCCGGTGATGAATCTCAATTCGCGTCGCAGATCAGAAACGCTGCGAGTGGTGACGTCAACCATCAGGCCATAGGCGAAGACGACGCCCGCATTGAGCGACTTGCTGATCATCTCGACCTGAGGCGCAGTTGTGTTTTGCAGTTTATTAAAGTTGCGTAACCAATCGTTATCAAACGACTCGAGCCCGCTGAATAAGAGTTCACAGCCGGCTGCTCTTATGCGACTCAGGTTCTCCTGACGCAGGAAGAAGTCGTTGGTGACAAGCGCGCCCCAGTGCTGAAATTGACCTTGCGCGCGCATCTCCTTGATTAGATCTAGGCGCGCAAAAAAATGATCGCGATCGCTGCCGTAGAAATTGTTGTCGAGGAAAAACATCCGGTTCCGTTTACCCGAGGCCAGGATTTGGCGGCGGATATATTCCAGGTCGTAAGTTTTGTAACTATGGCCTTCGGCGGTGAGTGAACAAAAAGAGCAGCGAAAGTTGCAGTAACGAGTAGTCTCAACGTAGCCGATGCGACCCAGCCAGTAAGCCAGATCGTAACGTGGCAACATTTCATCTGCGACATAAGCAGCGCCAAAAGTCTCTTTGATCACGTCGCAGAGTTCTTCAATGTCGCCCATGCAGGTGTAATCAAAAAACTTGCGCGCCAGCAGGGGCAACGAACGGACGGGGGGACCACCAGCAACGACGATAATTTTCGGATTCTTCGTGCGGGCATATGCCGTGAGGTGCAACATGCGATCGAAGCTGTTTGTCAGTCCGGTTAGCACGAGCATGTCCAGCCCGGAAAGCAGCTTCTCATTTTCCAACGGACCACTAGCGACTTCGGTGTAACAGCTGACATCGCACAGTTCGCGAGCGAAGGCTCCGGCCAGGTAGATTGGACCGACAGCCTGGGGAATTTTTGACGTCCGGCGAATTGGTTGTCGCGAATCGTCGAAGTAGCAATTCACCACGAGGACACGTTTGCGCGGCAGGGTTGCTTTGAGGTTTCTGTTAGCAGTTATTCTTTGCTGCATTAGCTATCTCCTATTGCAACGACCTATCCTGCCCCTCATGCGTTCGTGCCCTGAGATAAAGAATGGTGTGGCTGTGGCGGCCTCGAAGGGCAAACTGGCGAGGCGAGTCGGTTGGAAATCAGCGAACAGCGAACGGGCGCTACTCTACTCTCTCGGATAGCGTTCCGCAATATCTTTCGCAAATCTGCCGCAGACGAAGTTTCGACCCTCGCTTGGGGTTAGCCGAGGCCAAATCCACGTTTTATTTAACAATTTCTCTAACTCACACGAAGAGTGAGTTACGAGAAAGTGATCATGAGGAACCGGGATTGACTGCGTGCAGCATTGCCCTTAAGGATTCACGGGCGAAGCGTCGCTGGAGTGTGCGTGCGTAGGGCGAACCAAATTTGACGATGATCCTGTTGGGTCGCGAAAAGGCAAGGATGTCGTACCAGACCGAATCGTCGTCACGATGCCACTCGACAGTGAAGCGTTCTTCACCACGCTCAACATGAGTCTGCAGAGTTCCATAAGCAAAGCCGAACTTCACGATCGGCCCGTGCTCATCAATCACGTAAACAACGCGTGAGACGTTAAACGACCAGAAGCCAAGATGGCGCGCGAGTACGCCGACTGCTGCGTTGACTTCAAGGGGACTCTCAACGGGTAGGGCTTGAACCCAACCAAGGTCGAATTGCTTCCAACTGCGGATTGCTGAGACTGCTCGTTTGAAACACTCCTCGCCAAACCCCAGCTGTACGCGATTATGATCGACGGTATAACCTGGCGGAGGGGTGGTGCGAGTTGCACCTACCTCGGGATAAGAAAACGGCACGTCTTTGTGTGCGGCAACGAGATCTTGAATGCGCGCTAAGGAAGGCTTAGTTAACAGGAACATCACGTTACGGACGTGGGCAGTAAGCTTCCAATCGTGCGCGCAGCTTTGCTGGGACGTTGCGCGCGGCTCTGCCGCAGGTGGTGCGCGGTAAGTCTCTGACTTACCGATTAGGGGTCATCTGTTTATGACGCGGGGCTGAGCCCCGTGCCAGATCATAACAAGCCAGACTGCCGGTAAGTTGAAGACTTACCGCGCACCAACAGTCAGAGACTGATTTAGCACCCATAGGCCAGAGATTGGTTCCGGAGTCTCATTACTACTCGGAACTCGAAACCCGGAACTCGAAACTAATTTTTCCGTCGCGCGCGCGGATGGTGTTTGTCGTAAGAGCTGCGCAGGTGTCGATCAGTAATGTGCGTGTAGATTTGTGTCGTCGAGATATCGCTGTGTCCTAACAACGCCTGCACCGAACGCGAGTCGGCTCCGTGCTGGAGCAAATGAGTGGCGAAGCTATGCCGTAGCGTGTGCGGCGAAATGTCCTTCACGCCTGCCTTGCTCGCGTACCGCTTGATCATCGCCCAGGCAAATTGTCTCGTCAGGGGTTTGCCGCGGTTAAGGAACAAGTGCGGCGAGGCTGGCTTTCCATAGCCGGCGCGAATCGCGCTGTACTGTTGCAGCCAATGAATAGCACTCTTACCAATCGGCACCCGCCGCTCTTTGCTGCCTTTGCCATGACAGATCACGAGACCTGATTGTACGTCCACATCTGCCTGCTTCAGCGAGATCAACTCCGAAACCCTCAGGCCAGCGGCGTACATCACTTCAATTAACGTCCGGTCGCGGACGCCTTCCTCAGTCGCGATATCAGGTGCGGCAAGTAATTGCTCAATCTCTTCCTCCGTAAGAAACTGCGGGAGATATGCAAAGCGTTGCGGTGTGTCGAGATCTTCCGTCGGGTGACGTTTAATGTGCCCATCCAGCATCAGGAAGCGAAACAATCCCCGCGCGGCACTAACCGCACGCGCCACGGATGTAGGCGCCAGTCCGGCGCGCGAAAGGTGCGCAATCCATTTTCGCAGGTCGGCGCGCGTCAATTGCGCAATTGGCTTCCCAGCTTTGTCGGCCCACAGTTGCAGCCGCGCCAGATCGCGTCCGTAACTCTCGAGCGTATGACGTGCCAATCCCTTCTCGACCTGGATGTAGGTCAGGAATTCTTTAATGAAATCGCGTTGGGGCTTAGTCATGCGTTAACTTCTGACAAGGCTAGCGACCAATTATTGATCGAATCTCGGAAGAAACGCCGAGGATTTTGCATCGTCATCGGAAAACACTATGGACCTTAATGAATAGCTAGCTCAATTACGGTACCGGGAGCGTTAGCGACCGCACTCAGCGCTGGCAACGCTCAATATAGAGACAATTCTTCGAGAGGAGTTTAGGGCTCAGCTTTGACTGATGGAGGGTTGAGTGCGGTCGCTAACGCTCCCGGTACCGCTAGTAACCCATAGCGCTCAAAAAGAGCGTCGCAAGTGCACCCTCTTTGCAACGAGCTATTCGTAGCGGAGACACTCGATGGGATCGAGCCGCGAGGCTTTACGCGCGGGCCAGACGCCGAAGATTAGCCCCACACCCACAGAAACAATTAGTCCTGACATTACCGCCCAGGTGGGAATTGAGGCCGGCAAACTCGGGATTAGCAGCATGATCAGTCGACTAATACCCACAGCCAACACCACGCCCAGAATGCCGCCGAGGAAAGTTAGGGTCATCGCCTCAAACAGAAACTGCCGCACAATATCTTTGCGTCGAGCCCCAAGGGCTTTGCGCACCCCGATTTCCTTTGTGCGCTCGGTGACGCTCACCAGCATGATGTTCATAACACCAATGCCGCCCACCAGCAGGCCCAGACTCGAGATCGCAATAGCGATCAAGCCAACCATTGCCGTGATGCTGTCAAACTGCTCGATAAACTTGTCCGCGGTTTTGATATCAAAATTATTGGGTGCTTCAAATTTTACATTGCGCCGTCGGCGCAGGATCTCTTCCGACTGGGTTAAAGCTTCATTCACTTGTCCGGAGTGTGCCCGGATGACAAACAGCAAATAACCGCGCGCGGGGGCAACTTTTTGCGCCGTGCGAAGGGGAATGAAGACAGCGTTGTCTTCCTCGTTCTCACCGAAGAAGCCGGCCTTGCGTTTTTCCAGGACGCCGATGATTTCAAAGTTGTAGCCGCCCATCCGCACTTGAGTGCCAGCGATGTTGCTTTGCTGTCCCGGGAAGAGCGCATCCGCACCGTTAACCCCAATCACCATTACGTTCGCGCGCTGTTGGTCGTCCAGCTCGCTAATGAACCGCCCTTCTTTCAAGGCGATGTTGGAAAGGTCCGCGTAATTCGCCGAAACTCCCTGGGTATTACCCCAACGGTAATTGTGTCCTTCGTACGTAACATTGTCGTCGAAAGGCCCACCACTGTAGCCAACATTCGGCGCCACGATGGCTACATCGTCCACGGAGCTCGCCTGTGCTTTGATTGTCTCGGCATCAGCCACCGTCAAAGGTTTGCGCAGACGTTCTGAACGGTCCTCGCTCACGCGCGGACCAGTGGAAAGATGGAACGCGTAGATGTTGTTCGTTCCATACTCTTCAATCATCGCGACGATGTTCTGTCTTAAACCCGTCAGCAGCGAAGCGATTACAATAGCGGTCATCACACCGATGACGATCCCGAGGACAGTCAGGAAGCTACGAAACTTGTGCGAGCGCACGCTATCGAGCGCCATCATCAGCGTCTCGCGCAGCACACCTCTGGGTAATCTAAGTTTCATAACTAAGTCGCGTGTGTTAGGGCCAAAATTGGATCGAGTCGCGCTGCTTTGAAGGCCGGATAAATTCCCGCCAGCATGCCGATGGCGGTAGAGACAATCAGCGCCAGCAGGATATAGCCTATCGTGATCGTCATGGTGATCGAGGCAAGAGCCGTAATCAGCTGCGTCACTCCCCAGGCCAGCAACAAACCGATAATGCCGCCCAGGGCGCAAAGAATCGCTGACTCAATTAAGAACTGCATCAGGATTTGTTTGCGGGTTGCTCCCACTGCTTTGCGCAAACCAACTTCAAAGGTTCGTTCCGTCACACTGACAAGCATAATGTTCATGACGACGATGCCGCCCACTACGAGAGTGATCAGGGTGATTGGTACTACCACTGCTGCGATGCTGCCGGTAAATTCATCGATCTGATTGTTCAGGTCTTCTACATTCACAACGCCGAAGTCGTCTTCTTCATTTCCCTTCAAGCGATGTTTGTTGCGCAAGGCGACACGGGCATCTTCAATTGTTGCCTGGAACGTAGCGCGATCGCGGCCCTTTCCATGAATCTGCAAGCCGTTGCGACCGAAGATCTGCTGGTGTGTAGTGACAGGAATGTAGACCTGGCGATCAAATGAATCGCCAAAGAACGAGCCGCGCTTTTCTTCGACTCCGACGACACGGAAGGGCAAGCCACGAATTTTCAAAGTCTTGCCGATGGCGCTGGTGTTGGGAAAGTACTTGTCTTTAATGTCACCGCCCAACACACAAACGAGGGCTGAGCGTTCGACTTCGTCTCCGGAGATAAACCGCCCGTCGGCCATGGTCTTATCCTCGATGTCGACCATGTTGGACGTGACGCCGCTGATGCGAGCGCCAGGAAACTCGATGCCGTCCTGCTTGAGATCGACTCCGCTGTTGAGCTGAGCCCCTACCTCTACACAGGAATTACAATGATCCCGAACCCACTCGTAGTCCTCCCAGTACAGCATCTTGTTGCGGCGGTTGACGCGCTCGTATTCATCGTCCGAGAGGCGGCCATGAAAAGCCATGCGCGCAATCATGAAGTGATTGCTGCCGAGCACCTTCGACATCTTGTCGATGACATAGGTGTTCAGTCCGCTAATTGAAGCTCCCACGACCACTACCGAAGCCACGCCAATGATGATTCCGATCAAGGTGAGAAAAGCCCGCAGTTTGTGGGCAAAAATCGACTGCAAAGCAATCTTCAGGGCGTCAGTGTAAAAGGAAAAGAAGGCTTTCATTTACGGTTACAGGCACGAAGTTTGGCGGCCACCAGGCTGTACGACAGATCGTTGAAGAAAGTTGTCCCAGTTTCTCGGGGTTGCACTTCTCATTGGATCGCCTGAGTGTCCCCCGGAAACTGGAGCTACACTTTCTTAACGCCACAGGAGAGCAAGCATTAACACTCAGGTGAGCTCGGCTGTCGGTTCTTTCGCTGGTTTGAGCGAAAATCTCTCTGCCCAGTGGATCCGCCCGGTAACCTGCATGGCGACGAACAGTGTGGTAACTGAACCAATCGTGATCGCCAGCCCGGTAAAGCCCTTTAGAAAGAAGGCGTAAGAAAACATGACGAGGTAGACGAATTGCGCGAGCGCGGCTTCGCGGCCGGCGAAACGCATTCCCACCACCAAGCGCAGGTAACTGACGACCAGGAAAATGGAGACGAGCGACGAAATTACGAATGCAAGGTGAATTGAAACGTGATCCACAAGGTAGGCGAGTAACAAATGAAAGGAGAAGAACGCGGCGGCAAGGAAGAAGTAATTCAGCGGGTGAAGCTCGATGCCGCGGATTGTGGTGATGATTAGCATCAGAAAGAAAAAGAAGAAAAGCGAGACCGGGGCAAAGAAACTGATCCGCCCTGCCAACGGGCCGGGCTGAAGTTTCTCAGGCATCACCATGGCGATTTGATATCCGGACAAGAGGTTCTTATATGACCAGGACAAGTCCCAGCCGTTTGCCGTTTCTATTTTCTCGGTGGGCGAAATAGTGTTGTCAGGGAAGTCGATGTCTTTAAAGTTCGTCTTCATCTTCAGCGTGAAGTCACGCACCTGGGTAACATCCGGACTTCCAAAACTGTAACGCCACTCATTCAATCCCTGCGACCGGTAGCCAACGGCAAGTTGCACCGTCTTGCTCGCGGCAATCTTAACGGCAGCAGTCGCAGCCTTATCCTTATTAGTAAGCGGAACGGAAACGCCATCGACTAGAAAGGTGAGGTTATCGTAGATGGCCTGAGTAGTCGGGAAGTTCAGCGTGAAGGCAACGGTCTCTTCCTTGTCACTGGGGTTACGAAAGCCATAGCTTCCGGAAAAGTCCACTTTGTAAGTGCTGTACCAAAGCAGGCCCTTCTGGCGGTGTTCCAGATCTAACGCCACCTGAATCGCGCTACTCTCCAAAGGCAGTGATGTCGTAACAGCGTCTGGGATCGTCGTTACAACTTTCTTTCCATTCTCTGTGGTCTCTTCTTTTCTCGGGACGATGCGGGTGAAGGATGCTGTGGGCGGCGACTGATCCTGAGGGGCACCCCAGGTGGAGGCGACGCGATTTTCCGCCACCGCATCCTGTGAGTAAGTACGCGTAAAGATTGTGGCGCCCAAAATGGCCCAGGCAATCGATGTACACACAAAGATGAAGGCAATCGCGACGATTCGCTTGGTCATTGGTCATGGTCCTTTCATTGTTTATTACCACTCCCTGGCACGTTGCTTCTGGGTGATAGAAGTGACTATTCGAACCTTTAACATGGGGGAGGATGACCCGGTTCTGCGCATCAGAGAATGTGGCTTGCCACACTGGGCCGCGCGGCTTCGACGGTTGGGTAATCAGACCTGTGCGTCCCGACGTCTGGAAAAGAACCGCGTCCAAAAAAGATCTGGTTGGCAAATGCCTTCATCAGAGGAAGCCGTAAGGCAAGAAATGCCAACTCCAGCGCGGGTTGATTGAAAGTTGCGATGGCGCGGCGCATCCAAATCCGGGAAGTGAAACGAGTCCGAAAGAGCTTGCCTGAATAAGACGCCAGCACTGACTCGTCATTTGCTCCGAGATACTTTGTAATCACTTCAGCGGCGAATGTCGAAAGTCGCATGCAGGGATCCAATCCGCCGGCAGTCAATGGTGAGACCGCACCAGCGGCGTCACCCACCAGTAATCCGTGATTGTTGGCGATTCGCTTTAAGACTCCGCCCACCGGAATCCGCCCCCCGCGTCGTTCACGCCACTTGGAACAACTAAGATCCACGTCGTTTGCAATCGACTTCTGAAATTGGTCGAGTGCGCTGAGCGGATCGAACATCGCCGGATAGCCGCCAACTCCGACGTGAACTTCATCACCGTCGTCAGCAATCCAGGCGAGATATCCGGGCGCCAGATTGCGATCCAGAAAGCACTGAAGACGGGGAGTACCATGGTGGCCCCTCGCATAAACATCTTCCACACCCACAATCCACTCGCTATTGCGATCTAAGTTCAGGTCGCGTGCGACGCGAGAGCTGGCACCGTCTGCGCCGACGATGTAGCGTGCCGTGACCCAACGAGAAGATCGTTTCGTATCCAGACGGAGGACTACTTCGTCTTTGAGTAGTGAATGATCGGTGCAGCGTGTTGCTGGCATCCATTCGACACCGGCCTGTTGCGATTGTTCCAGGAACCGCTCATAAAGTCGGCCCATCCGGCCGATACGAAACTCGTCATGAGGACTGGTCAATTCCAGGGAGCGGCGGGCCGGCGAATGTAAGGTGACCTGTCGTACAGGGGACCCGAGGCAGTCTTCGGGAATATCAAAATCTTCGAGTGTGCGCCGCACAAAAATTCCTGTGGTATGAATTGAATCGCTTAGCCTTTCCTTACGATCAATTAACAGGACTTTCAGTCCTGCTCTACCGAGCAGACGAGAACACTGCAACCCGGCCAGACCGGCTCCGACAATAACAACGTCATATTTCCGCATAGGCTGGATGTAGATTCAGAGTTGAAACCTGGTTTGTTTATGCAGCGGGCTGTTCTCATGTCCGATGACGAAGTGGGTAAGCCATTCGCCTTCGGTTATCAGCAAACTGGGATTGCGCGCATCGGCTGGAAGATCAAAAACGAAAGTGGTGGTGTACGACTCGCCGGGACGGAGCGGGGTAGTCAGAGGCGTGCCGGCGGCCTTGCTGCTTTCCAACACGCTCTGAGCGGGGGCGGACGGCCGGTACTTTCTTCCCTGATCATCAATCAAAGCGACGACCCGACGATTCGGATAAAGCAAGCCGTTGCCTCGGCGCGGACTGATCGTATTTTCGTCAAATCTCGTTTTGATTGTCACGCTGCGAAACATGCCGGCGGCGGTGGCCTGTGCGGCAGAGTCCCCTAATGTTTTTGCATCAGTAACCGCAACGATGGAATAGGCGAGATGGCAATCGATTTCGCAGAAGTGCTTTTCCTGACCACGTGCCAGGACCTGCTCGTTGCTCCTAAATGAAAACAGCAGCACCACGCCGATATAAAAGACCGCGATCAAAGCAGCCGCGGCCAGCACCAACTTGTTAGCGCGGAACTTTCGCTTTACAAGCGTGTAAACGAAGGCCAGGCCCAGCAGCAAGAACAAGAATCCAACTCCGAGAAGCACGAGGGCACCGATTGGCGCAGCGAGATTAACGTTCGTGATCATAGCTAGTCTCCAGGCGCGTCAGCCGCGCGGGCAAACTACTTTGCATTGCAAAGTCCAGGCGCAAAAAAATTTGCGGCTCAGCTGTTACGCATTTTATGAATCAAGGTCTCCATGTGGTTCAAATAGCTCTCCAAAGCGCGCCGCCCTGCAGCAGTAAGCTTATATTCAGTCTTGGGAACTCTCCCTGCGAATGACTTGGTGCAGCTTATGTAACCAGCATCTTCGAGCTTGCGCGCGTGCACACTCAAATTCCCATCAGTAGAGTCCACCAAAGTCTTTAGATCGCTGAACGTCAACGACTCGTTCGCCGCAAGTGCGCTGACAATCCCCAGTCGCAATCGCTCATGAATCAGCCGGTCGAGCGTCGGTGCGGCGGCACTTGCGCGAGCGCGCATTCCACGGGGTGCCGCAGTTGCCTGCCGGCGCGTTGATTGTTTAAGTGCTGATTTAGCCACCATACCTCCTTGCGATTACCACTCCGAAAATTATGTGTAAGCCACCGAAGCCCGCCGCCAAAAACCAATTTGCAAATGCGGGCGGTATGAAAAGCGCCACTGCACCGAGGGCCATAAAACACATTCCCATGATCGGCACGATGCTTACCGAGAACATACCGCCTGTCACTACTCCGGTACCGTAGAGCAGCAGCCACACTCCGGGAATCGCATTAGTCAGTCCGGCGCGATAGAGCACCACTGTCAGCAAGGCTCCCACTAAAAACGGTGGCGAAAGGCTGAAGGCTACTTTCCGTCCCGGACCCGTCAGCAGTGGCATTTGTGCCGCGCGCGCTTTGCGATCGATGGACCAGCCGGCAATCAAAAGCGAAACCAATGCTTCGGCCAGCCATACCATCAGCCACCCTTTGAACGTGGGCTGTTGAGCTGAAAGCGGTGCGGCGACTAGCGCCGTCACGCCGATGGCAACTTGCCCCCAGCCCGAGACACCGGTGAAAGCTCCAGCACGTTCCATGGTCTCGCGAATAAAGCGGAGGTTATCCATGGCGCGCTCATGCAAGGCTGTTGGTTGTTCGGGAGTAGGCGAGATTTGGGGATTGGGAGTCATTCGAGCGGCAGCATAGCTGCGGGCGACAGTGCTGTCAAGTACTTTGTGCTGCAAAGCAGAAGGTGACTTTACCTGCTTTGCGCTAAGAGTCAATGGTGTGGCTTCGGCTTTGCCGCCGGGTGTGAGGCGGAGGCTATGCCCCGCCGTAGAGGTGCCTCTTACAGTTTGGGCTATGCCCCTCCGTGCGGCCTTTGGCCCAATCAATCGGAAGTGCTATGCGCGCATTCTGGGGCAGAGCCCCGACAATAATCTGGCTAATGCCGGCGGGGCATAGCCGCCGCCTCACA
>DASSCX010000222.1:0-4817 GCA_035697425.1 Pyrinomonadaceae bacterium
ACCACATCACTAACAGGGACGCGGCTAAGCAATGCCACGCCTGTATCTCCTTCGTCCCGCATGCCAATTTGTTCTTCGAAATTGAGCCACCACTGTCGCGGCGCTGGTGGTATGCCACGCGGGATGCCGGCGCCAACATGAACCCACGACATGTCAAGCTGTTCCGCTAGCTCCCGCGCAACGTGGTGGCGGCCGGTCCGAGACGTCCCTTTGTCAGCCTCTTGCAATGCTAAGATGTGTGGGCGCGGCAACAATGATCCACTTGCGAAAGCCCCTGCAGCTACAGCGATGTTTTCCGCGACTCGCTCGGCGCGTGGCTGGGGTAGGTTGTAGCCGGCCTTTCTTAGGAGTCCGGTGGGAATCAGAAACTGACCAACAGCGTATCGGATGTTGTAGGAAGCGACAATGAGTGAGTTAGAAGTGATGGCCTGAACGCTGCTGTAGGCATCTCCTAACTCGATCTCAGCATTTGTAATGAAGTCAGCAGGCGCTGTCGACGAAGCCATCGCGATCATGTTTACCTGAATACTGCATTTGAGCAAAGCCGGCCGTGCGCGAAGCTACGTTCGTTTGCGAAAAGCGGATAACCCGCATCACGGCTTTGCCGCCGGATGTGAGGCGGTGGCTTTGCCCCGCCGCCGGTATGCTTACTTAGTTTCGGGCTTCGCCCTGGTTAGCATCTTAAGGAAACCAAGGGCACAGCCCAGACCAAGGGCGGAGCCCAAACTTCAGATTCGTCTTGTTGGCGGGGCGAGCCACCGCCTCACATCCGGCGGCAAAGCCGAACTGAGTTTTCGAAAAGACTAAACACTAATGACCCGAACCGTAATCGCCGCTGTCGAGGACATGCTATTCCTATCAAAAATCCGCGCAACGGCGGAGCACCTTAACCTGACTTTACGGTCGGTGCGAAACGACGAGACCTTAATTAAGGTCGCGAGAGAGAGCACACCAGATCTGATAATTGTGGATCTCCATGCAGAAAAGCTCGATCCAATTGCCGTTGCTCAATCGCTTAAGTCTGACGCACAACTCAACTCAATCCAACTCCTCGGATTTTTTTCACACGTCAGAGCGGATTTACAGAAGGCGGCCGTAGCCGCTGGTTACGATGTTGTGATTCCACGTTCGGTGTTCTCGCGCGACCTCGCGGAAATCCTGGAAGGGAAGTTTGGCGGGAGTTAATTCCTAACTGACAACCGCGGGTGCGATTACCTCATGAATCGATCGCACTTCGCTAACCAGCCGTTCGTATTGATCCAATGTCAGCGCCTGGGCGCCATCCGAGAGAGCCTGGGCCGGCTGATCGTGAACCTCAACAATTAAACCATCGGCGCCAACCGCAACTCCGGCGCGCGCCAGCGGCGTGACCATATAGTTCTTTCCGGTGCCGTGCGACGGGTCAACAATTACCGGCAGGTGGGAAAGACGACGCACGGCGGGAATCGCGGCGAGATCGAGCGTGTTGCGCGCGTGTTGCGCAAAAGTGCGAATGCCGCGTTCACAAAGGACAACCTGGTAGTTGCCTTCCGACATGATGTATTCAGCCGCAAGTAACCACTCATCAAGCGTGGCAGCTGGTCCGCGTTTCAAGAGTACTGGCAAACCCGACTTTCCCACGCGTTTCAGGAGCGTAAAATTCTGCATGCTGCGGGCGCCGATCTGAATGATGTCGCCGTAACGTTCCACCAAATCTACTCCCGGTTCATCAAGCGCTTCGGTAACGATCTTTAACCCGTAGGTTTCGCGAATCTCGGCGAGGATCATTAGCCCTTCTTCACCAAGTCCCTGAAACGCATACGGAGAGGTTCTGGGTTTGAATGCGCCGCCACGGAAGAAACGAGCACCGCTCTTTTGCACGGCCTGCGCGATGGCGAGCGCTTGCGCGCGGCTCTCAACCGCACAGGGCCCGGCGATGATTGCCAGATCGTCCCCTCCGATTGTCGCATCGCCCACGCGCACGACAGTTTTCTCCGGACGAAAGTCGAGAGTAACGAGCTTATAAGGCTTGCTGACACGAATGACTTCGGAGACACCAGGGAGCGTTTCAAAGCGTGAGGGATCGATTGGCGAGTGGTTTCCGGTAACACCGATCGCGGTACGGACCAGACCGGGCATCACGTGGGCCTGAAAGCCGAGTGCCTGAATGGTGCGCACAACCACTTCCGCTTGGGCTTCATTCGCCCCACTTTTCATAACAATGAGCATGTCCGTACTTTAACCTGAACGAGAGTCTGACTAAAAGTCTGCAGGGCTTCAAAAAGCGACTTATAGACTCCTAGGTCAGGAAAGGTGCCTGCCCCAGCTCTTAAATACGTGCTAAACCTTTAACAAGATTACATTCTCGCGGGTACGCTTATTCCCAAAATCTTCAAAGCAGCGGTTAACTGTCGCCGGGCAATATCCGCAGCCGCAATCAAAACTGCCTTTTTCATCTCGTCAGTCTCAGCAATGATTCGGTGGCGGTGATAGAAGAGATTGAAACTCTTAGCGAGGTTGAAGGTGTACTTCGCCAGGTTTGCGGGCTCTTCAGAAGATTGGCACTGCCTGACTACCTCGTCTAGTCGCTGGGCCAACATAATCAGAGACCAAACTTCCGTTCCGGCTTCGTCGCCAAGCACTTCCACGGCGCGTTGCTGTATTGCTGCATCGCTTGCTGTCTGCTGGAGCAGCTCGTGAGCCGCAAAGAGCGCCGGTTCATCTAGTTTGCGAAAAATCGAATTAGCGCGCACGGCCGCATACTGACAATAAGGACCGGTTTCTCCTTCGAAGGAAAGCGCTTCCTTGAAATCGAAAGCGATCACAGAATTTCGCGTGAACTTAAGCAGGAAATAGCGCAGTGCGCCAACGGCGATATCGTGCGCAGTCGCCTGGGATTCGGACGCAGTTAGTTCGGCGTGTCGCTGTTCGACCTCACGAAGCGCGTCAGCCTCAAGCCGATCAATCAAGTCGTCCGCTTTCACTCCCAGACCTTTGCGCCCACTCATTTCGATGTACGGCTTGGCGCGATCTTCTGCGCTTAACTGAATTCCGAGTTCAGCGCAGGCTGCCGGAGAAAGTGCGACCATCTCATAACTCAAATGCACACTCGCTTCCTTACCCAGCTCGGGAACCAGGGCGGCAACGCCCCGTTGCACGATTTCCTGAGGATAGGATTGGCGTGAGTCGATCACGTTGTAAACCGTGATGCCGCCCCCAAAGTTTGGTCGCGGAACTTCCGGCAAGACCTCCGCGTTCGGTTCGCCAGTGGTCACCCAGGTAACGTAGTTGTCCGCATACTTGCGAAATGGCTTGTAATTAAAATCGAGACCGAGATGACCGAGTTTCCAAAGCTGATAAGCAATGTCCTTTCCCGTGTAAGTGACCGTTCCGTTAGAACGAACGATGATCTTGTCGGCTTCATGCTCGTCGGTGCCGGTATGCGATTCAAAAGGCATAACCCAACAGCCTTTGTTCTTGCCTTGATCTTCCAACCGAATGACCCCAGCGCTCTTCATCAACTCGAACGCTCGCTCCCAAAAATGTAAGTGCAGGATTTCTGATTCGCGCGCTAGTAGATCGTAACGAATGCCGAGACGCTCCATGGTGTCGAGGATGCATTCCACATTTCGGGTGGCGACATAATCGGCGAGTTCAGCAATGGGGTTATTGCCTGCTTCGAGCGCGTGCAAAATCTCGGTGCGCAGTTTTAGGCGCTCGGCATTAGGCGCACCGTCAGGATTGCCGTCGCGATAGTAGAGACCGACCTGGGTGTAAAGGTCCCAGCAGTAATAATCAAAGGGACGATCCTCGGGCAGGGAATTATCCAGAGCCTTGATGTCTTCAAGCGTCTTCTGCTCGATGTGCATGAAACCGACAACTACGTCGGCGACTTGTACTCCAGTGTTGTCGATGTAGTTTTGAATCTCGACGCGCTCACCTGCGGCCTGCAATATCCTCACCAACGTATCTCCCAGCACCGCGTTACGCACGTGACCGATGTGCGCGGCCTTGTTGGGGTTGATGCTGGTGTGTTCGACCATTTGCTTTGGTCGAATGGCAGACGACTCGGTCGGAATAGCGCCCGCGTTCTCAGGAAGCGGAGCGACAGCGAAAGTGCGCAGCAATGTGGCGCGGTTGAAGAAAACATTGAGGTAGCCAGCGCCGGCCACCTCAACGCGTTCAACCTCCTCATCGGCTTCGAGCTTAGTTTTGAGTTGTTCCGCAATTGCCCGCGGTGCAAGTTTTACCCCAGTGCCTTGCTTGATTCGTTTGGCCAATTCGAAGGCGACGGGAAAAGCGAGATCCCCCAGCTCTGTTTTGGGCGGTGTTTCGGCGGGTATTTGCTCGAGTTCAACGCCAAATAGATCAAGGGCGGCAGTCTCGACGCGTCTTTTCAGTTGCTGCTGGAGTTCAATTAAGGTCACGACAACCCGATCAGGTGAATTTTCTGTTTTGGAAAAGCGGAGAGAATATAACAGATTGCCAATTGCCGATTGCCAATTAGACCGAAGCCAAGTGAGGTCACTATCACCAGTCGGAGCCATTTGCGCCCCTGGAATGCCACTGGTGTCGCGGGCCCGGTGAGGTCAGTGCCATCAGGTGGTAACCGGTGGGCCCATTCGATGGCGATTTGCGATTGCCGATTGCCAAATTAGCCCGTAACGAAAGAAGCCAATCGGCAATCGGAAATCGACAATTGGCGATAACCATTGCTACCATCCAAACAATCCATGCAATTACTAAGTGAACTAATGATTTCAAGCGATCTCTGCGAGAGGTTCCGGAATGCGAACCGTCTGCTCGTGCTGACAGGGGCTGGCGTTTCCGCTGAATCC
>DASSCX010000223.1:0-7462 GCA_035697425.1 Pyrinomonadaceae bacterium
TGGTATGCCGGTTGATAGTCGCTTACTGATCTAAGGTTGGGGGCGAAGATTTATTCACGTTTGCCGAACAACTTTTGCGGCGCGCGTCGATAGGTCAGCGGCAGCAATGAACAAGGGGACAAAACGTTCGGCTCACGCAGATCTGTTTGGATCCAGAGAACTGGCACGCCAGACACGCTGCGTTGTAATTGTTGCTCACCCTGACGACGACATTGTCGGGGCTGGGGGGCTGATCTCTCGTCTTGAAGATGTCACTGTTCTACACGTCACCGATGGCGTCGCTAAGGACGACCATACATCCGACGTTATGGATTCGGAATCTGCGCGCGCGCGGCGTCTGGAAAGCCGGACGGCGTTAGCGCTTGCTAATGTCCCCCCTGAACAGATCGTCGAGTTTGGCCTCAGCACTGAACAAGCGCCATTTGAGTTGGCGGAGCTGACACGCCGTATCGCTGCATTCATAAAACAAAACACGCCGGACGTTGTGCTAACCAATCCTTATGAGGGCGGCGATCCGGATCACGACGCCACGGCCTTTGCTACTCACGCTGCGCTTCGCCTGTTGCGAGAGAATGGCTTCAAGGCACCCTCGGTGTTTGAGATTGCGCTATATCCGACGCCCGATGGCAATAAGCGCGTACTCGACTTTCTGCCTAGTGAAGCTGCGGAAATCACCACACTGCTGCTGGACAAGAACGCTCGCGACTTGAAGCAGAGGATGTTTGCCTGCTTCACATCGCAACCAAATCTTCACCGCGAAAACTCCTTCGGCCGCGAGCGATTTCGCAGACCACCACGCTATAACTTTGCCGCGCCCCCCAATGGCGGAAAGTTGAACTACAAAAGAGCTGCGGCTGGTGTGGACTGGGTTGAATGGCAGGAGCTTGTACGTGAAGCCTGGTCTGAACTGTTTCCTGACGACCAGAAATCTCATTGATGCGACGCTTCATTCGCAACCAAAGTCTTTCGATTGTTCTCTTCCTGGTCTTCTTTCTCTTTCTGGGAGGCCAGTCGATCGCTGGTTACCTACATGAGAATGAAGAGCTGAAAGAGCACGGGCAAGCGCCAGTCACCTACAGTGCCTATCTTGGCAGCAGTCATTTTCTTGAAGCGACAATGGAGAACTGGGAAAGCGAATTTCTCCAGATGTTCGCCTATGTAGTGCTCACTGCGCTCCTGTTTCAAAAGGGATCGCTCGAGTCGAAAGATCCCGACAAGACTGAGGAAGTAGATCGCGATCCGCGCCTGGGGAAAAACCGGCGCAATGTTCCCTGGCCGGTGAAGAAGGGCGGATGGATTCTCAAGTTGTACGAGTACTCACTATCACTGGTCTTCCTGCTTTTGTTTTTAATGTCGTTCTGGCTGCACGCGGTGGGAGGCGCCAGCCAGTACACTAAGGAACAACAAGAACATGGCCAGCCGCCAGTCTCGGTTGTGGAATTCATGGGGACATCAGAATTTTGGTTTCAGTCGCTGCAAAACTGGCAGAGCGAATTTCTCGCCGTAGGCTCGATGGTGGTCTTGTCAGTATTTTTACGGCAGCGCTGGTCCGCCGAGTCGAAGCCGGTTGACGCCCCTCATCACGAGACTGGCGAATAATCAATCAAACAACGTGCTCTTGAGGTAGAATGCGCCGCATGCGCGTTTTGGGAATTGATCCTGGGAGCGAGATTACGGGTTGGGGCGTAGTTGCCGGCGACGGCCCGCGCTACCAGGTTGTCGAATATGGCGCGATTCGACTTGCAGCCGGTCAAAAGTTTTCCTCACGCCTGCTTACCGTATGCAGCGAAATCGAAGCGATTATCGCTCGTCACGATCCTGACGTTTGCGCGATCGAAGATGGCTTCCTGGCGACAAACGTCAAAGTCACTCTGAAACTCGGTCAAGTGCGCGGCGTGGCAATGTTAGCTGCCGAGCGCGCCGGTTTGGAGATTCAGGAATATTCACCTCGTCTGGTGAAGCAAACGGTTGTCGGGTTCGGCAATGCTGAAAAGCACCAGGTGCAAGAGATGGTGCGCGTGCTGCTCTCGTTAAATATTCTGCCGGAACCTCAGGACGCGGCAGACGCTCTGGCAGTTGCTATCTGTCATTTTCACCATGCGGGTGTTACGCAACGCATTCTTGCGGCTGAGGCACGTGCCAAGTTGTCGCATATGGCACGCCGCCGTTTGGTCCGCTGATGCGTTCGCCTTAACATTCGTTTCCTTTCACCCTCACCTTGCAAAGGAGGCAACAACTTGCATACCTCACGATCGCAGTATCAATCCCTTGCTCAATTTCTATTCATCACGCTCTTCCTCATTTTGCTTAGCGGTCAATCCGGCTGGGCGCAAGCGCGGCGACTTTCTTCTCGTTCCGCCATTGTGGTTGACGAGCGGCTGGCGGTGTTGCGAGCGGCGCCCCAATTCTCCGCCCCCTTCCTACGGAGAATCGGCCGCGGTCGAATCGTAACCCTCCTGGAAACGCAACGGGGTCGCGACGGAGTTGTCTTCTATCGCGTTGCCGTTACGCGGCGCACTCGGGGTTGGTTGCAACGCGAAGCTATCGTGGCGCCTTCGCGTGCTGGCGATGACGCGCGTTTGCTGGGCCTGATCAAGGCGTCACGCGATTTCGATCGTCTTGGGCGCGCAAGAATTTTTCTCGATGTTTTTCCTCGTTCACCGCACCGGCCTGCTATTTTGCTCATCCTTGGCGAGGAAGCGGAGAAGGCTGCGCTGAAACTATCGCATGAGGCCGCTCGCCGGCTCGACACGGAAGAGTTGAGCGCAACGGGTGCTTCGCTCGCTTCTTACTTTCTTAATTATCGCGGCCTCGATCGTTATCGCCGGCAAGGAATCGTCTTCACCTTCGATCCGCGGACGCGCAAATTCCATTACGACGGCGCAGCATGGCGGGAACTCAACCGCCGCTACCGAGGCAGTGTAGAAGCATCTGTCATCCGCCAAAGGGAGTAACGGCGATAGAGACCCGGACGGCGGCAGAAAAAAACAGGACGTTTGGAAATCTGCGGCCTAATGGGCTCGCCTTCGCTTATACTGCCTGCAGCTTACTACCTTTCTGACTACTGTTTTTTTCTATGCCAACACAGGATCTCAAGAAACTCCTGGAGCGAATCCATCTGCGCCTCGACGACAGTTTCGTCGGAATTAGTGGCATGGTCGCGGAGCTTGCTCCCGCTGATCTGGCGGAACTCTTCAACCAACTCACAGTCTCTGAAGCGGCGACAGTCGTAACGATGCTGCCGGTGACCAGGGTGATCGAGGTGTTCGATCAACCCACGATGAGGCGACGCGCCGCGATCCTCGAGGAAATAGATCCGGCGCGCGGCGCGGAGATTCTCTCAGGACTTTCCGCGGACGAGCGCACCGACGTCATTCAAAGGATGGGTTTACACGAGCGGCACCGCGTCCTGCCGAAGCTCAGCGAGGACTTGCGTGCGGAGCTTGAAGACCTGCTGCAGTATCCGCCCCACACCGCCGGCGGCATCATGACGACGGAATTCGTTCGACTGGAGCGTGACATGACGGTCGCCGATGCTTTGAAGCACATCCGCTCAGTGGCGCGCGAGAAGGAGTCAATCTACGCCTGCTATGTAATGGAGCCTGAAACTGGTCATTTGCTGGGAGCCATTTCGCTTCGCGATTTGGTAATGGCTGAACTGGAGGCGCCGCTTAGAGAAGTAATGCGGCGCAAGCCAGTTACGGTTACGGCCTTGGAGGATCAGGAGTCGGTCGCGCAGAAAATCGGGAAGTACAACTTGTTAGCTGTTCCGGTAATAGAGCAGGACGGAAGTGTGGTGGGGTTTGTGACGGTTGACGATGTGATCGATGTCTTAATCGAAGAGCAAACGGAAGACATCCTGCGGATGGCCGGCGTTGAGCCGGGTGCTCTCGACAAGCCTTATTTCGACAACCCAATCTTTCGGGTCGTTCGCAAACGCATTGGCTGGTTGTTGCTTTTGTTCGTAGCGGGAACGCTGACGAGCGCCGTACTCCATCGCTTCGAAGCGGAACTGGCAGCAGTAGTGGCATTGGCGTTTTTCATTCCTTTGCTGATAGGAACAGGCGGCAACGCGGGGGCGCAAACTGTGATGACGGTCATTCGTAGTCTGGCGCTCGGAGAAGTTGGCGTGCGCCACGCTCGGCGGGTTGTTTTGCGTGAAGCATTTACCGGCATTGTTGTCGGCTTGCTGGTGGCGCCAATTGCCTTTGGCCAAGCCCTCTTGTGGCACGCGCCGTTAGCCCTGGCGCTGACAGTTTCTTTAACGATGTTGGCTATTTGCATTTGGTCCACCACGGTCGGTTCCTTGATCCCGATCGCCGCGCAGCGATTCGGTGTCGATCCGGCGGTCCTCTCCGCGCCGCTTATCACCACCCTCGTCGACGCTACCGGACTCGTCATCTACTTCACCATCGCAAAGTTGATTCTGCACGTTTGAGCGCGGAAGGCATTAGGACTTCAGCCAGAGGTCTCTGACTTCCGGTGCGCGGCAAGTCTCCGACTTGCCGGGACAAGACTCGAACTCGAGTTAGGTCTTTGACCCAGTGGTGCGCGGCAAGTCTCTGACTTGCCGCCCGAAGTCTCAATTTGCAAAAGGTCTCTGACCTACTTTCGCCTCCAAAGAATTTTATCTAGATCGATTCTTAAGGGTTCATCGTCACGCGGCGTTCTATTCCACCAGCGCGCGCTAGACCAGCGGTAGCCAACCGCGCATTCCACCAAGCCAGCCCGGACTGGATTGAGGTGAATGTAATTTACCTTTTCCATGAATTTGGATTCACTGGTAACTGAGAACACGTCCGAGTCATGTTGCCACAACGAGTATCGATGATTACGTTTCCAGCTTTCGTGACGAAGTTTTTGAAGTGACGTTTGATGGTTGTGGGTTTTTAGATAATCGATAATGCGGTGCCCCACTATTCCTTTGATATATTGAAGAACCTCAGAAGGTTTGCGAGGCGCATCAGTCAACAGATGAACGTGATCGGGCATAATCACGTAGGCAAACAAGAGGAAGCCACATGATGTTCGAGCCTCGTCAATCGCGGTGCAAGTAAGCTCTTTGATGATCTCTTTTTGAAAAAACCGGAAGCCTATTCTTGGCCACTGCCGTGATGAATAGACCAGGAGTGTCAATAGAGACTTTGAAGTTCATAAATTATTAAGATTTGAGAATTCAAACTTGAAGTCAAAGGATTGCGGCGCGGGGGTCGGTGAGAGAGTGTGCAAGGTACTTGGCTAGGCAAGAATTTCGGGTCAAAGACCCTTGCAAGGTGTGCGACGAAATCGGCAAGTCGGAGACCTGCCGCACACCGGAGGTCAAAGACCTTTCGAAAGTTGAGCTAGCTGGTCGGCAAGTCAGAGACTTGCCGCGCACCCGAGGTCAAAGACCTTAGGTAGGTTGAGACTGGATCGGCAAGTCAAAGACTTGCCGCGCACCGGAGGTCAAAGACCCCACCAGCAAGCAACAAAACTGGACCTGAGTTCGTTTAAGTGTCCAAAATGCCGTGCAAACGGCTCCGACGGAGGATGCGGAACCATGTCTGATCAATCCCACTCCTACTTGCGCGCAATACTACACGCCGCAGTTTGCGCCTTCTTAATTACCGCTCTTCTGATCTTGCCCGGTTGCCACATAAACAGAGATCGCAGCGGCCGCCGCGATCGCTCAGAGCGTGAAAGAGAATCCTGGAGCGCGCACGTTAATACTTTTCTCGACGCTTACTTCACAGCCCGTCCTGATTTCGCAGTCCGCGCCGGACGTCACGAATTCGATGGCAAGCTCCCCGATTGGAGTCCGGAAGGACTCAGAAAAACGATTGAGTTCCTGCGTGAGGAGCAAGACGAGCTTCGTGACTATAAACATCGGGGCCTTGATGAAGCGGAACAGTTTGAGCGCGACTACCTGGAGTCCGTGGTCAACTCCGATCTTTTCTGGCTGGAAACTGCCGAATGGCCGCTACGTAATCCTTATTACTACGCGGATGCGATCGATCCCGATGTCTATGTCTCCCGAGCCTATGCGCCGCTCGATCAACGCCTGCGCGCTTACAACAATTACGCTAAAGCTATCCCAGCAGCGCTCCAGCAAATTCGGAACAACTTGAACACGCCCCTGCCGAAGAACTACGTCGCCATTGGTCGCACTTCGTTTGGAGGATTGGTTTCGTTTTACGAAAAGGACGTTCCCGCGGTCTTCGCTTCAGTCAAAGACGAACAACTGCAAAAGGATTTTGCCGCGGCTAATGGCGGAGCGATTAAGGCCGTTAAGGAGTTCGACGCCTGGCTGCAGACGCAGGAAGCAACCGCCACCGACACTTTCGCCCTCGGCGCTGAAAAATTCAGCGCGATGCTGCGAGCGACTGAGGGTGTGGAAGTCCGCCTGGACGAGTTAGAAGATGTAGGCCGGCGAGACCTGGCACGAAACCAGGCCGCTTTGCGCGAAGCCTGTGCGAAGTATGCAGCGGGTCAAACGCTTCCTGATTGTGTGAAGAAAGCTGAAGCCAACAAGCCAAGCGGGGGTGCTGTCGAAACGGCCCGGCAACAACTGACCGAGCTGAAAACTTTCTTAAGCGAGAAGAAGATCGTGACAATACCGGGAACGGAAGAAGCGCTGGTGGCGGAGGCCCCCGCTTATCGTCGCTGGAATTTTGCCTACATAAACATTCCCGGCCCCTACGAAAAGAACCTCCCTTCGACTTATTACATTGCCCCTGCCGATGCCTCCTGGTCGCAGGCAGAGAAAGACGCCTATCTGCCTGGCAAGGCGAAGCTCTTATTCACCTCGGTTCACGAAGTGTGGCCGGGACACTTTCTACAGTTCCTGCATGCAAACCGCGCCTCATCAAAGTTTGGTCAGGTCTTTGTTGGCTATGCCTTCGCTGAAGGCTGGGCTCATTACACGGAAGAGATGATGTGGGACGCCGGCCTCGGGAACGGCGAACCGGAGACGCACATCGGACAACTGCTCAGTGCAACGCTCCGCAACGTGAGATTCCTTTCGGCGATTGGCATGCACACCGGCCGCATGACCGTAGCCGAGTCAGAGCGGATGTTCCGCGAAGAAGGTTTTCAGGATCCAGGAACAGCTCGGCAACAAGCTGCCCGCGGTACTTTCGATCCGGCTTACTTAAACTATACGATGGGTAAGCTGATGATCAGGAAACTTCGCGACGACTGGACTAAGACACGGGGCGGCAAAGAGGCCTGGCAGAAGTTTCATGATGAGTTTTTGAAATACGGCGGCCCGCCAATTCCGCTCGTGCGCAAAGCTATGATGGGCGAAGAAGATCAGGGATCGCTGTTCTGAGTAGCAAAAAACCATTTTCCATTGCCAGGATTTTTAAAAGAAACCGCCAAGTCGCCAAGGAACGCAGAGTTCGCCAAGACGAAGAAAACGAGCTTTGAACTTGGTTCTTTGAACTTCGTTCGCTGATGAAACTTGAGCGGCAGATGTTAAGGC
>DASSCX010000224.1:0-4121 GCA_035697425.1 Pyrinomonadaceae bacterium
CCGCTCCCCGTACTGTACCGACTAATTTACCATGCGACCAAGGCCCCTTGCCGACACGGGTTGTTTGACGGACCAACCCTTCGTCGAGTATAAGCCGCGGAAAACCTAGCCCGCTGGGACAAAGAACCATCCATGTCTAACGATCATGAGTTTGGCCTGACGCACATCGGTCAAATCGCTATCAACGCCCACGACCTCGAACGCGCCACTTCCTTCTACCGCGATGCGTTGGGCATGAAGTACTTATTCAGCGTGCCGCCCAAAATGGCCTTCTTCGATTGCGCCGGCATCATGTTGATGCTCTCACTTCCCGACAAACCTGAGTTTGATCATCCAAGCTCAATCATTTACTTCAACGTTGAAGACATCCAGCGGGTCGCAGAAAAGCTCGCGGCGCGTAACGTCAAATTTGAAGAGCAGCCAACTTTCGTTGCGAACATGGGATCCTACGATCTCTGGATGGCTTTCTTCCGCGACTCAGAAAACAATCTTCTGGCGTTGAGGAGCGAAGTGCCCCACCCCGAGACTATTAAGTGACGCAACCGGTTGGCTTGAGCCGACGATTAACAGTGCCGGAGGAACAATGATGACGAAGATCACCATCAATTACTGTCCAGTGTGACCGGGAAAGAAGCTAATCGCTGCCCGGGTGGCGGCCGACCTCGAGCACGAAGCGGAAGTGGAAGTGCAAACCAGGAAAGGCGGCTTGGGCGAACTAAGTGTTGATGTCAACGGCGAGCGCGTCTTCACTGGAAGCCGGCTTTGGTATCCCACGCCGTCAAGCATCATCAAGAAAGTGCGTGCAGTACTGGCTCAATAATCGGAGACAGAATTATGAAACGTAGAGACTTTCTGCAAACAAGCGCACTGGGCGGCGCGTTAGCGCTGGGCCAATCAGTCAGCATCCTCGAAGCTATGAGGGCCAGTGATACGTGGACGCCGCCCGATTCTTTCGAGCTTGAGGAACTTACCATCGCAGAGCTGCAACAAGGCCTCGTTTCAGGCAAATACACTTCGAAGTCTCTCGTCAGAAAGTACCTGCAACGAATCAAGGACGTGGATAGGTCTGGCCCGACCATTAATTCAGTAATTGAAGTGAACACTGAGGCCGAGGCCATTGCGGAAACACTTGATCGCGAACGCAAGACAAAAGGGCCGCGCGGCCCCTTGCATGGAATTCCGGTTCTGATCAAAGACAACATCGATACTGCCGATCGGATGATGACGACCGCCGGCTCGCTAGCCCTGCTCAACACGCACGCCACCCGCGACGCCTTCATTGTGCAAAAACTGCGTAACGCCGGGGCAGTAATTCTGGGAAAAACAAATCTCAGTGAGTGGGCCAACTTCAGATCGACCCATTCGTCGAGTGGCTGGAGCGGGCGTGGCGGGCAAACAAAGAATCCCTACGTGCTCGATCGTAATCCTTGCGGTTCCAGTTCGGGTTCCGGCGCCGCCACCGCCGCGAACTTATGTGCTGGATCGATCGGCACCGAAACCGATGGCTCGATAGTCTGTCCCTCGTCTGCCAATTCACTTGTCGGCATTAAACCCACGCTGGGATTGGTAAGCCGCAGCGGCATCATTCCTATCGCACATAGCCAGGACACGGCTGGCCCGATGGCGCGCACCGTAAGTGATGCAGCCATCATCCTGGGAGTTCTTACTGGCGTCGATGCGCGCGATGGCGCGACGCGCGGGAGTGAGGGCAAATCTTTTGTCGATTACACGCAGTTTCTGGATAAGGGGGCGCTGCGCGGAGCGCGCCTCGGAATCGCGCGCAAGTTTTTCGCTTTCAATGATGAAGTTGATCGCCAGTTGAATGCTTTAATCACGGAAATTAAAAAGCTCGGCGCCGTCATCATTGATCCCGCCGAAATACCGACGAGTGGAAAGTTTGATGATTCCGAGCTGGAAGTGCTGCTTTACGAATTTAAAGCGGATCTCAATGCTTACCTCGCGGGACGCGCGCCGGGAACCTCTGTTCGTTCGTTGAAACAGATCATTGAGTTCAATGAAAAAAACCGGGAACGCGAGATGCCATACTTCGGACAGGAATTATTCATTCGCGCCGAAGCGAAAGGTCCACTCACGAGCAAGGCGTATCGTACGGCCCTGCAAAAAAATCAACGGATGTCGCGCACCCAGGGAATCGATTTTGTAATGCGTCGGAACCGCCTTGATGCCTTGCTCGCGCCGACTGGAGGACCTGCCTGGCCCACCGATTGGCTCAATGGCGATCACTTCACGGGTGGTTATTCCACGGCTTCGGCGGTGGCCGGCTATCCGCATATCACCGTGCCCGCCGGTTACGTCTTTGGGTTGCCTTTCGGCCTCTCCTTCTTTGGAACTGCTTACTCTGAACCAAAGCTGATCGGCCTGGCCTTTGCTTTCGAACAGGCCACCAAGGTGCGCCTCCGGCCACAGTTTTTAGCTACAGCCAGTTTTAAGAGCGCCGGTGATTGATTAATCGCCAGAGTCTGGTGGCTTGGCGAACTTTTGCAGAATAGCAATTTCGAAGAAGCAAAATTGCGAAGGCATTTCGGATGGTGTTTTAACCGTTCATTGAAAGGACAACCGAATGGCGAGAACAGCAACGCAAGCGAAAACCAAATCAATCTATAGCCCGCACCCAAGCCTCGCGATGGTGCAAAAATGGGTTGCCGAACTAAAGGAAAAGACCGGACGCTCTGTGGACGAGTGGGTGCGTTACATAAAAAAGAATGGCCCCAAAGATGACAAAGCGCGCCGCGAGTGGCTGAAGACGGAGCATGGCCTGGGAACTAACAGCGCTTGGTGGCTGGCGGACCGCGCCGCAGGCAAAGGCACCGAAGACGGGGATCCCGAAGCTTATCTGAGAGCGGCGGAGGGCTACGTCGAAAAGATGTTCTCAGGCGCGAAAGCGGAATTGCGACCGCTCTATGACGCGCTGCTGAAATTGGGATTGAGTATTGGCAAGGACGTTAAAGCCTGTCCCTGTCAAACGATAGTTCCTCTCTATCGCAACCACGTCTTCGCCCAGATCAAACCGACAACGCGGACACGGATCGATTTTGGTTTTGCTCTGGGCGACATGAAAGCCAAAGGACGGCTGATTGACACCGGTGGCTTTGCTAAAAAGGATCGCATCACTCATCGCATCGAAATTACCTCGCTCAAAGAAATTGATGACGAAGTGAAGCGCTGGCTGAAGGTTGCTTATGATCGGGATGAATAAACTCTGAACCTTGACCTTTGTACTTGGAGCTTTGGACATGAGTTAGAACGCGACGTTGGAGTCCACCGCCAAGCACAAAGTTCAAAGTACAAAGTTCAAAGAGCTCAGGGCTGGTCGATTCATGCTAACAACTCCCAAAACAAAAACCGCTCCCCGAATGAGCGACGAAGCCGTTGCAGCCAAGACCGGGAAAACCTGGAAGCAATGGTTCGCGATTCTGCAGCGCGCGGGCGCAAAAAAGATGTCGCATCAGGAGATCGTGAGATTCCTCACTGCGAAACATAACGTCGGCCCCTGGTGGCAGCAAATGATCACCGTCAGCTATGAGCGGCACGCGGGCCTGCGTCAGCTAAACCAAAAGCCTAACGGTTATGAGATTAGTGTCAGCAGAACTCTTGCAGTCCCGCTGCGTTCCGTTTACCAGGTAGTAGCAAACGAGGGACGCCGCCACGACTGGCTGGCAGAGGAAGGTTTGCAACTCCGCAAAGCCACGCCAAACAAATCCGTAAGGCTGACATGGAAAGACGGTAAGACTTCGGTGGAGTTTTATTTTGCTCAGAAGGCTGCGGCTAAGACTCAGGTAGTAGCGCAACACTCGAAACTTCCCGATGCAAAGACCGCAGCTAGGATGAAGACTTATTGGCGCGAGAAGCTTGATCGACTACAAGCCCGTCTTGAATGACAATATCGAGGCGGCCTCATCGCCCCTTTTAGTCAATGTCCAAAGCCTCACTAAAACCTAACATCCCTCTAAGCCCGTCCCGCGACTTAGGCCACAAAGGTGAGGAACTCGCCGCTGCCTATTTGTGCCAGCTTGGTTTTCAAATCGTGGCGGCGAATTTTACTGTTCCCGCCGGTCGCAATCGCAACGACGCCTTGGTGAATGTCGAAATCGATCTAGTGG
>DASSCX010000225.1:0-2369 GCA_035697425.1 Pyrinomonadaceae bacterium
GATATTTCTGCTGAGATCGATCCCGCTTTGAAAGGAGAACCAAAAACTTTACTCGGCACGTCTTTCCAAGCCTTAAGAGCCGCCATTGCGAACTGGTACACGAGGCCAATCCCGAAACCGGTGAAAATTGTTTTCGCACCCGCCCCTGACTCGTCATGAACTATCGCCTTCTCGCGAACTTCCGATGAAGCGGCAGCGCGCGATTCCTCAGATGCGCCGGCTTTCAGCACTTCCGCACAAGCTGTTCCTTCGGGATACTTCAGAAGACCGTGCTGCTGAACGATTAGCGCTCGGCGGAGTGGAATCATCATCAAGATGCCGAGCAGTCCTCCCAATACGGCTACGAGCATCACGCGCGTAATCTCGAGGTCAAAGCCCAGAATCATGATCGCCGGCATGGTTACGCCCACGCCGAAGGCGATCGATTCACCCGCCGACCCCGCGGTTTGCACAATATTGTTTTCGAGGATTGTGGCGTTGCGCACGCCAATCTTGCTCAGAATGCGGAATAGACTGATCGAGATTACAGCCACGGGAATGGACGCACTTACAGTGAGCCCCACCTTCAGCACCAGCCACAGGGACGAAGCTCCAAAGACCATGCCGAGCAGTGTGCCGATGATGAGCGGGAGGGCTGTGAGTTCCGGGAGGGTGACGCTAGCCGGAATGTAGGGCCGAAAGTTGGCTGCTAGCGGATTTTCAGGCTTGGCACCGACTATATCTGGGAATTCATTCGCACCGACGCTTTCAGACGACATCCGTGTTGTCCTCCAACAGAAGCTGTAATAACGGGGAATGCGCGGGGTAGTGAACGTCCGTACTTTACACGGGCCAAGCGCGCTGGGGCAACTCCGGAGTGCGGTGGCATGCGAAGCGCGTCACCCCTTGGATTGAACGCTCAACTCAATCAGCGCGAGGTGAGGAAGGGTTTAGCCTCGCCGGTTGAATGCTATCCCCCTTAACAGCGCAAGTCGCGACTCCAGACTGGGAGAATACAATCAGAGTGATCGCCTCATGCGCGCTCTACACTTCAACAACCGTTGCGACTCGTCTAAACTGCGTTAACTTTGCGCTCCGGAGAACATTTGATGCGACGAAGATCGCTCGTACTTTTCTTTTCATTTTTATTCCTGACTCAACTCGTCGCCCCTCTCGAAATCTCCAGTCAGCGACGAAACCAATTTCTGAGCGAGATCGGCCCCATTGCCACGATCCCCGCGCCCGAGGAGGTTATTGGCTTCCGTCCTGGTGACGATCGCAAGCTGGCGAGTTGGAATCAGGTACTGACCTATTTCGAGAAGCTGGATCAAGCAAGCGACCGCGTCAAATTCGAAACACTGGGAAAGACGACAATGGGCGCTCCCTTTGTTTTGGCGACAATCACCGCGCCGGAGAACCTGGCGCGGTTGGATGAGTACCGAAAAATTCAGGAGCGCCTTGCTGATCCGCGAAAACTAGGCCGCAATCGTGAGGAAAAAGCCCGTCGCTTGCTGGCGCGCGGCAAGACGATTGTGGCGATAACCTGCGGGATCCATTCCACAGAGGTTGGTTCGACGCTTTCCAGTATGTTGATTGCGCACCAACTTGCTTCTTCTAATCAGCCCGAAGTGCGAGCAATCCTCAAAAACACGATCATCCTGCTGGTTCCATCTCTCAATCCCGATGGCGTGGATATCGTCAAGAATTGGTACGACAAAACTTTAGGCACTGCTTACGAAGGCACTGATCCGCCGGAGCTCTATCACAAGTATGTAGGACACGATAACAATCGCGACTGGTATGCCTTCACTCAAGTCGAAACAAAGATCACGGTTGATAAGATTCTCAATGTCTGGCATCCGCAGATTGTTCACGACATTCATCAGCAGGGCACCTTGGGTTCGCGTTTATTTCTCCCGCCTTACATGCAGCCGGTGGAGCCAAATGTTCCGCAGCAGCTCGTCGCCGGCTACACCGAACTTGGGAATTGGATGGCGAGTGAATTACGGGCGCAGGGATTTCAAGGCATCACCACTAATTCGACTTATGACGCGTGGACGCCGGCGCGAGCCTATGCGCACTATCACGGCGGCGTACGTATTCTCTCCGAGACTGCTTCGGCGCGGATTGCAACCCCCATCACCGTGAAGTTTGACGAATTGCGTTCGCGAGAAGGTTACGATCCGCAGAAGGCGTCGGAAAAATTTGGGCCTGTATGGCGCGGCGGCGAGTGGCACTTGAAAGACGTTACCAACTACATGACCGCGGCAGCGTTTGCTTTGCTGCGCCATGCTTCCAACAACCGCGAGCAGTGGTTGCGGCGGTTCTATGAAGTCGGCAAAGAGGCGGTGCGCCCTCGAGGTCGGGGTGAGCTGTATGCTTTCCTGATT
>DASSCX010000226.1:0-4902 GCA_035697425.1 Pyrinomonadaceae bacterium
GCGAGGACGCGGAGTGCAAACACCCACGCTTTTTCTTACGGCGCACGATGCACTCGATTATAAAGTAGCGGGCTTTGAGGCGGGCGCCGACGACTACCTTGCCAAGCCATTTAGTCCGCGCGAACTTGAGTATCGTGTCGAAGCTTTGCTGCGTCGCTCGGGGATGGTTCAGGAGCCGCACGACTCAGATCGCATCGAAGTGGGCAATCTCGTAATTGATAAGCGGCGGCATGAAGTAAGCCGTGACGGCTCGCGCGTCGATCTAACGCCGCTTGAGTTCCAAATTCTGGAATTGCTAGCTTCAGAGCCAGGGCGTGCCTGGTCACGTAATGCATTGCTCGACCAAGTTTGGAGTACTGATTACGAAGGCTACCAGCGAAACATTGATCCCCACATCAACCGGCTGCGCAAGAAGCTTGAAGTCGATCCAAAGAATCCTCGTTACGTGTTAACCGTGCGCGGTGTGGGCTACAAGCTAAATGAAGCGCCCTGAGCTGAACTCGCAAAATCGTTCGCAAATGTTTTACCAGTTTCAGTCCGTCTGGATTCAGACTCTTTCCAAAGCCGCGCGTACGAAGGTTAGTTCCCAACTGTTCTTAGCCTCCCCAATTGTCGCCAAAGTTCAATCTCCCAGTTTTGTGTCAGCTCAACCATTGATCAATCCAAACAGCGCGAGTAGGTAAACCAGGAAAATGTGGATCGTCGGGTCGGGTCTGTTGGTAGTTTGGTTCATCCTAAAGTTTGCCTTTCACAAAGGCGGCTTCGTCCACATCCTGCTAATCACCGGAATTTCAATCCTGGTTATTCAATTTGTGGCCTACCGTAAAACGCGCTATCAAAGGAATTAAGTTCTAGCGTTGGCTTGATCTTCTGCGAAGCGTTCGGCAACAATGAATCGCGACTTTGCATCAAGATAAGTGGCTTTGCGGCATTTCGCGGCGCCGGATCCGGTTATGCGGCGCTTGCACAAATCAGTATTAGGAGTGGTTTTGTCATGATATCTACTCGCGCCTCCTTTGTTTCCCTCGCTCTTCTCATTTTGTTGGTAGCAGCCCTGAGCGTGCCTGCCGCTGCCCAGTCAGATTTGCCGCGGCAGACCGTGGCGATTACTTATCCGCTTGATGAAACAATTAACGTGAAGTTTCGCGGCACTACCTTGCTACCGAGATTGAAAGGTGAGGCTAAGGTGAAACGAGCGGGCAGGCGCGGGACTCGTGTTGAACTGAGCATCAATAATTTGACGCGCGCTAATGAACTGGGCGGCATCTATACGACTTTTATTCTTTGGGCCATCGCTCCCGACGGACGGGTGGACAATCTAGGTGAGATCAAACGCAGTGGCAGCGCATTGATTGACTCGAAACTCGACGTGACTACCAACCTGCAAACGTTTGCCATGATCATCACTGCCGAACCGCATTTCTTGATGAAGGTCCCCAGTCGAATGGTCGTGTTGGAGAACCTACCGCCGGCGCGCCTCGGCGGCAGCAACATCGAAACTGCGAATGTGCAGTACATCGGAAACTCAAGTGATTATTTCCGCGACGTGCGCGTTCCGGAACTCGCCGACAGCGATTACAAGACCACACCAGTTTCACTCCTTGGAGCACGACAGGCAGTGAACCTCGCAAAGTTTGCCGGCGCTTCCGGAGATGCGCCCGATGAGTTGCGGGCGGCGGAAGACGATCTGCAAGCAGCGGAACGAGCCTGGCGCGTTGACCAGCCTTCTGCTGAAGTTGACATACTTGCGCGAAAGGCAACGTCATCAGGAGCGCGGGCCGAAGAGATGGCCGTCGCTCGCAAGGCTGCGCGTGTGCGCCGTGAAGACATTGCACGACGCGACGCAGCACTTCGTTCCGCCGAGAGAACCGCCGAAAATGCCCAGCGTGAGATCGATCAGTTACGTGCCGCGCTTGATCGCGAAACTCGCGCGCGCGAACTTGCGGAAAGGGATCTGGGCGCCGCCACCGAGCAGTTGCGCGAACAGCGCAGCGAGGTAGCTCGCCTGCGCGACGAACTCCAAACTGTCCGATCTGAAGGTGACAATGCTCGCTTGCGCCTCGCCCGAATTGAAGGCGAACGCCAGGCGGAGGTAGCACGTCGCGAGGCGGAACAACGAGATCAGCAGTCGCGCGAAGCGGCGGCGGCATTGCGTCAAACGCTGGCTAAATACGGCACGGTCAAGGAGACCGGGAGTGGCTTTCAGTTGATCTTGCCCGAGTCGATGTGGACAGGGGCGCGCGCTGCCACGCTTAGTTCGGCAATGGCAGCAAAGCTTGAGCCGCTGGCAGCTTTGCTCGCAAGCAATCCAGACTTCCAAATCCTGATTGAGGTCTTCACCGACAGTAGAGGCGACGAAGTCTCGTTGCAACAGTTGACGCAGGAGCGAGCGCGCGTGCTGTCCGAGCGCTTGCAGGCCGCGGGGGTTGACGCTGCGCGGATCCAGGCTAACGGCATGGGTGCTGCAAATCCCCTCGCGTCGAATAAGACAGTGGCCGGCCGCGCGCGTAACCGTCGCACGGAAATCACCTTCAGTTCCTCAACAACGCGGACGGCGAGTAGTCAGTGATCTTCGGTCTTCGGTCTTTGATCTTTGGTCTTGGGCCTTCGAATTGGGACTTTTTATTTCTGTGCGAGAGGACTCGCGACTTCACGCTCAAGGGCGAGTAAACTAGTAGTAAGAACTGGTTTGCTAGGAAACAGAAACCAAAGGCCAAAGACCTAAGACCAAAGATCAAAGATCAAAGGCCCGAAGGGCCTTTTCCATGTCCCCGCTCGACGTCCTACAACTCATCGGCTATAGCATTGGCGCGGCATTGCCCCTCTGGTTGGGCGTCCAGCTACTTTCCCGTCGACAAAGATTAGCTTCGATCGAGCGCTTGCTTTGTGCTCTCGCCCTGACCATGGGTGGTTGGCACACCAGCAATCTCTTCATCACCATTCATGGTCTGTTTGGGCTGAATCTCACCCACTGGGCCACCGCCTTACGCCTCGCCGATTCCCTGGCGGTCGTCAGCATCACCTTCGCTTACTCGTTCCTGCTGCACATTCATCTACATCTCTGGGCCCAGGCGAACGGCCGCGGTCTCAGCAAAACTGAAAAGGTTCGCACTTACTTGTCTTACGTGCCGACACTTTTCCTGCCAGTTGCACTCTGGACGATCTGGACTGGTGCCTACGCACCGATGCTCACGAAGGTGAACTTCTTCGTGTTGCCCTTTGCGCTTTGGATCGCCTACGTGCTCGGCCTGATCGCTGTTACCGAGTTGCTGATTGCAGGCAAGGCGCCGAATCGCAGCGAACAGCGCATCATGCGCACGCTCGCCGTATCGTTCATCGGCATCGGCGTGCTGATTCTCGCGGCGTTGGCTTTAGGACTGGGGGAGGGAACGACAGCGGGCCTTTATCTGAAGACCATTGCGAACCTCGGTTCGTTGCTGCCGTCCGTGCTGCTGGCTTACTACATTTATCGCTATCGCTACCTTGAACTGATTATTGAAGAAAGTTTGATCGTGGCAACCTTCGCGACCGTCGTTCTTACGATTTACATCTACGGGATTCGCACGGTTGGCGATTGGCTGAGTTCGCGTTACGGCATCAAATCCGGTGTCGTTGAAGCCTTATTGATTCTGGGTTTGACACTCGTCGCGGCGCCGCTGCGACGCTGGCTCCAAAAGCGCTTTCGCAAGTTGTTTGAAAGGGAAGCAGCCCTCTATCGCGACGTCGTAGCGCGAATCGGCTCGCAACCCGGGCACTATAAGCAACTGCCGGAGCTGCTGCGTTTCGTCGCCGCCCGCACGGAACAAGCGCTAAGTCTGAGACGAGTCGAAATAGTCCTCGCGGATGATGCGGTCGGTGAATCGGAACCTGATAAGTTGTGGATCCGGAAAATTTTGGATATTTCTCAAACAGATCAATGGTCACCAGTTGAGGATAGTCCGTTGCTGGCCGAACGCGATTTTCAAATTGCCTACCCCTTGCGACGCGAGGAGCGGGTACATGGCTTACTGTTGGTTGAAGGCTCTCCCGCCAGTCTAACTGCGGAAACTCGCGCTGTGCTAACCGTGCTCGCCGGCCAGGTGGCGATTGCGATCGAAGACTCGCGTCTGGTCGCGGAAAATGTACGCCTGGAGCGCCGGCTGGCGGAAGGTGAACGTCTTGCGGCACTCGGGCAAATGGCGGCGACCGTGGCCCACGAAATAAAGAACCCGCTGTCTGCCATCAAATCAATTGCCCAGGTGATGCGGGAAGACGACGAACTGAGTCTGGAGTATGCGCGTGATCTGAGTTTGATAGTCGGGGAAACAGATCGACTTAGCCAGAGCGTAACTCAACTGCTAAGTTTTGCCCGGCGTCAAACCGCCGAATCCCTCCCCCTTCCTGTCGCTGAACTTATCCACTCCGTCGTCGCTCTATTTCGGGCGAACGCCGACCAACAGAACATTCATTTGACAACGAGGGTAGAGACTGAAAGACAGTTGCCAGGCACGATTGTCCCTGCTCTGAGAGATGCCCTTTCGAACCTGTTGCTGAACGCGCTTCAGGCATTACCCGCTGGGGGTAAGGTGTCGATCAGGGCCAGGGAATTGGCCGAGGGATTGTCGATTACAGTCGCAGACTCCGGACCGGGAATCCCACCCGACCTGGCTGACCGAATCTGGGAACCATTCTTTACGACCAAGCAGCGCGGCACCGGGCTGGGGCTTGCCATCGTGCGCAAGCGGATGGAGGAAGTGGGCGGCTCAGCAGACATTCTCCCATCAAGCAACGGCGGCGGGACCCTTTTTGAATTGCGACTGCCGCTACCGTGAACAGCCCTCCGACACCCCGAGGGCGAAGAGACATTCCTTAACGGAACTTTCTCCGGTTGGGTGCGTGTCTATTACCGATTTTAGGAGCCTG
>DASSCX010000227.1:0-4228 GCA_035697425.1 Pyrinomonadaceae bacterium
CTTGAAACAGGTGAACTGTATTCACGCGTGGAACAGCTCGAAGCTTTACTCGAACGTTGCACAGTTTGTCCACGCGACTGTCTCAACAACCGGCTTAAGGACGAGATTGCCGCCTGCTACTCGGGACGGCTGCCAATCGTCTCCTCTTAGACGCCACACTTTGGTGAAGAACCCGCGATCGTCGGGACAGCTGGAGCCGGCAACATTTTCTTTGGCAACTGCAACCTTCGTTGTGTCTATTGTCAGAACTATCAAATCTCCCAAACACACAAGGAACAGATCAAGAACGAGGTGACGCAGGAACGTCTCGCGGAGATGATGCTCGAATTGCAGGCGCGGGGCTGTCACAACATCAACTTTGTTTCGCCGACTCACTTCGCGCCCCAACTGGCGCGGGCGGTATTGCTTGCGGCCGAGCAGGGTTTGCGACTCCCGATCGTTTACAACACCAATGCCTACGACGCGGTGGCAGTGTTGCGGTTGCTTGAGGGGATCGTCGAGGTCTACCTGCCTGATCTGAAATATGCTGAGGATGAAGCCGGTTATCTTTATTCGAAAGTTAAGGGCTATAAAGAGTATTCGCGTCTGGCGATCGCGGAGATGTTTCGGCAAACCGGTGATGAACTGGTCTTTGATGACCACGGTGTGTTGCAACGCGGGTTGATTATCCGCTTGCTGGTCCTCCCAAACGATATCGGAGGCATTCGTGAGTCGATCGAATGGATCAGAGACACGCTCAGCCCGCGTGTGGCGATTTCCTTAATGGCGCAGTACTACCCGACAAACCAGGCCGCCAGCAACCCGCGTCACATACTCTTGTCGCGGCGCATCAATGAGTCGGAGTGGTTGCGGGCAGTTACGGTGTTGGCAGAGATGGAAATGGACAACGGCTGGATGCAGGAGTTTGACGGCGCGTCCTACTACTATCGTCCCGACTTTTCCAATCCGGAAACGCCATTCAAAGACATCAGGGATTTTCATACTTAGGTCTTGGGCTTTGGGCTTTGGGCTTCGATGTTGGTTTTTTTTAACAAGGCCCATTAGGAGGTGGTAACGCTTATCCACGAATTCACACGAAGGAACACTAAGTTTTAGTGTTATTTCGTTTTCTTTATTTGAATTGAGATTCAATCGGAGTCTGGTCCTATGAAAGCTACCTGGAATAACGCGACAATTGCCGAAAGCGACAAAACGATTGTGATTGAGGGCAATCACTATTTCCCGCCTGATACGATACGCAGGGAACATTTTCAACCCAGCAACAAACACACTACTTGTCCCTGGAAAGGCGAAGCGAGCTATTACAACGTCGTTGTGAATGGCGAGGTCAATAAGGATGCGGCGTGGTTTTACCCGGAACCGAAAGCCGCTGCTGCAGAAATCAAGGACTATGTCGCTTTCTGGCGTGGCGTGAAGGTTGAGTGAGAGAGCCGATTGCCGATTGCCGATTGCCGATTGCCAATTGCCGATTAGCGATTAGTGAGCGTGAAAAACTGGTTTGCGCCAAAAGAGCTTGACGATGCTCGCCAGTTAGAATCGCCGTTTGTATCTAGCCAATTGGCAATCGGCAATTGGCAATCGGCAATATCTTTAGCCTCCGCTCACAGAGGGCAGGATCGTAATCTCTCCATTCTCCGTGACGGCTGTTTCCAACAGCTCCTTGCGACGTATGTTTTCTCCGTTCAGGAAAATATTTACATGCTGGCGCAAATGACCCTGCTCCGTAACTACGCGATCGCGTAGTCCGACGTGGAGTTCCCACAACTCATTCAAGGCCTGTCGCACTGTCGCCGGTGACGACTTTAGTTCGATACCACTCACGCCATTCGTGAAGTCTGTAAGAAAGCCGGTGATGTTTACTGTGACCATGAAATAGTTTCGAGTTTCGAGTTTCGAGTTTCGAGTTTCGGGTTTCGGGAATTCGGGGTAGGGATTACAAGTAAAGCTCTCTTAGTTTGCCGTTAACAAGATGAAGCGAACTCGGAACCCGAAACTCGAAACTACCTACGGCAGAATCCCTTCCGGCACCAGCCACGGATGAATATCCAATGCGAGCCGACCAGCCTGCACCGCCGGATCGGTTTCTGCCAGCGCCCTGGCTTCATCCAGCGATCCCACTTTGAATACAAAAATGCCGCGCAGCGTGCCGTTGTCGCCAAATGGTCCGGCCACCACGAGCTTCTTCATTTCTGCGAGGCGATTGATGTTGTCCATGTGCGCTTTCTGAATCGCTTCCGTCTGCGGCGTCTTCTCCGGCGTCCACTTCTCGCCGCGCTTTAGAAAAGCCAGATAGGCAGTTGTCATTGTTTCCGGCGTTGCCGTGCGCTTCATGACTTCTTCCGACCACCAGGGATGTATTTCAGTGATCAAGTGACCGGACTTCACTGCCGGACTGTTATCGGCCCACTCCTTCGCCTCTGCCGCCGACTTCGCGCGCAGGACATAAACACCGCGAATCTCGCCGTCGTCGGTCAAACGGCCGGCGATTACCGCGTTGCCGCGCTCGATCAAGGAGTTCACATAGTTCATCTGCGCCCGTTCGAGCGCCATTGGATTGGTGGTCTTGATCTCTTCCCAGTTCGGCACTCTTTTTAGTAGCACCATCTGAAACTCAACCATCTTGTGTGCGGGCGGGGTTTTCTCTTTGGTTTGAGACTTCTCCTGCGCTGGGGCATTGACGCTGATACCAAGTATTACCATTAATGAAATGACTATTGCTTTCTTCATTGAAACACCTTTCACGCTGAACCTACTCCGCCGTGAGCGGGGGAAAGCCGCACTTCCTTACTGCGCGTTCATTTGAAACTCCGAACTCGAAACTCGAAGCCTTCTTTAGGTCACGGTCGCCGTCTTCACGCAAACAACCTGCGGCAGACCTTCTTCGATCGTGTGCCAGGAGTTTCCGGCATCGTTTGACCCAAAAAGTTTTCCATTACGCGTGCCAAAATAGAGTCCCATCGGCCGCTGCTGATCGCCAGACATGCCATCACGCAGAACAGTCTCAAACGCATTTTCCTGGGGCAGCCCGTTCGTCAAAGGCTCCCACGAATCCCCTGCATTGTTGGTTTTGAAGACTCGCAACTTTGCTTCGGGAGTACAACGAAATTCATCTGACTCAAGCGGAATGATGTAAGCGGTATTGGGTTCGTTGTGATCAATCTCGAGCGCGAATCCAAAATCTGATGGCACGCCGTTGGCAATGTCAGTCCAGGAATCACCGCCATCGTCACTGCGATAAAGTCCCCAGTGGTTCTGCAAAAAGAGTCGCTCGGGCTTCGTAGGGTGACTAACGATCTTGTGTACGCACTGTCCAAACTCAGGATATCGTTGATCCTCGGGCAGGAACTGTGCGCGCACACCAACGTTTCGCGCTTCCCACGATTTGCCGCCATCGTCGGTGCGGTAAACACCGCCCGTGGAAATGGCGATGTGCATCCGATCCTTATTAGCCGGATCAGGAAGAATTGTGTGCAGGCACAAACCGCCGCCGCCCGGTTGCCACTGCGGGCGGTGCGGGTGATCGTGCAGACCTTTCACCAGCGACCATGTTTCTCCAGCGTCGTCCGATCTAAACAAGGCTGCGGGCTCAACTCCGCAATAGAGTGTTTGCGGCTCCTGCGAGTTTCCCGGAACAATCTGCCAAATCTGCTTCAGCGATGTTTCGGTATCGTCGGGAAACTTAACGCCATAAGTTTCCGGTTCAGTCCATGTCTTCCCGAAATCATTGGAAGCGCTTAGATAGGAACCCCAGAAAGAACTGTTCACCGCAGCCCAGAGCTTGTTACGACCATCGCGGCCGTCATAGTTCATCGCGTAGATAGCGCGCCCGGGAAAATAGGGTCCGCCTACTTTCCAGTTTTTTCTGTTCGCATCTGCCTTCAGAACGAACGCGCCCTTCATTGTGCCGACTAGCAAAAGTTGATCGCCAGACTTTGGGGTTACATGTTTTGTCTCGGGCATTGTGCTACTCCTGAATGAATTTGATTATTATTACCAAAGGTGATTTAGATGTCGTCGCATCACCTCCAAGAATCGCCGAGATCGCCAAGAACTATCCTGCAGCAAAGCTGAAAGACTTTAGATTCAACCTGGACCCCTTGGACCCTTGGCGAACTTGGCGGGACCTTGGCGGCTTGGCGGTCGCATTTCGGATTACGCTGGTCGGCGCAGATAGGTCCTTAACACCGGCGGCGTAGCTTTGCGGAGTAACGCCGCTTTCGCTTTCCAC
>DASSCX010000228.1:0-8687 GCA_035697425.1 Pyrinomonadaceae bacterium
TTTTCTGCTTGCCAACAATGTGCTGCTGAGTGTGGCTGCGGCTTCGGTTCTCCTGGGCACGCTTTATCCACTGATCATCGACGCGCTTGGCATGGGCAAACTTTCAGTGGGACCGCCTTACTTCAACACAGTGTTCGTCGCCCTGATGGTGCCGGCAATATTTCTGATGGGCGTCGGCCCAATCGCGCGCTGGCGCAAAGCGAGTCTGCCGGAGTTGGCCGTGCGACTGCGCTGGGCATTCGCGGCCAGCGTGGTTACCGCTCTAATCCTGCCGTTAGTGCTGGGAAGCTGGAAACCGCTCGCCAGTCTCGGGTTACTACTCGCCATCTGGATAGTGGTGACAGCACTTCTTAACCTGCGCGATCGGGTGAAGACAACAGCTGGTCAGTTGCCGCTGCTGCGCAAGTTACGCATGCAGAGCCGGAGTTACTACGGAATGCAACTCGCCCACGTTGGCGTCGCCGTTTTCATACTCGGAGTGACTGTAGTTACCGCCTATCAGGCTGAGCAGGACGTGAAGATGTCTACGGGCGATATGGTAAGCGTTGGCGGTTACGATTTTCGCCTGAAAGGAATCCGAGAAGTTCCGGGGCCAAACTATCGCGCCGTGCGGGCAGAGATCGACATCTCGAAAAACGGAAACGTGATGCGCACCATGTATCCGGAAAAGCGTTCGTACCTGGCTTCCGGAAACGCGATGACGGAAACCGCAATCGACACGGGGATCTTTCGAGATCTTTACATTTCCCTGGGCGAACCTGTTGGCAACACCGCCTGGAGCGTGCGCGTTCACTACAAACCCTTTGTCAGTTGGATCTGGGGCGGTGCTCTGTTAATGGCGCTGGGCGGCGGACTGGCAGTGAGCGATCGACGTTACGCCCTGGCGGCGCGCAAGGAACGATTAGCGCAGCAAGCGGCTCAACGCGAAGCCGTGCCCGCGTTGGCCGCCGCTACCGCGGATAAATCATGAGTCGTTTTCTACTTCCATTAGCACTGTTTGTAGGCCTCGTCATCTTTCTGGCGATTGGCCTGAGGCGTGATCCGCATGAAGTTCCATCGCCGTTGATAAACAAACCGGCGCCCGCTTTCCAGTTGCCACAACTTCACGAGCAGGCAAAGACATTTTCGCCTCAAGAGATGCGCGGAAAAGTGTGGCTGCTCAACGTGTGGGCGTCCTGGTGTATTTCCTGTCGTGAAGAGCACCCGGTGCTACTCGCCCTCGCGCGTTCAGGAGAAGTTCCGCTTTATGGTCTTAACTATAAAGACCAACGTAACGATGCCATCGCCTGGCTGGATGAGCTTGGCAACCCTTACCTGCTAAGCGCAGCCGATCTTGATGGTCGCGTGGGCATCGATTACGGAGTCTACGGCGCGCCGGAAACTTACCTAATTGATCGCGACGGCGTGATTCGTTTCAAACACATTGGACCGCTAACGCCCGACGTAATACAAAGCCAACTTCTGCCACTCGCCCGCAACTTAAACAAATGAAGCGACTAGCAGTGCATTTGTTGTTACTCCTCTGTTCGCTGCCTGCGATCATGGCGCAAACCGCGCAGCCGCTCGCAGAGGATCCCGAGGTGGAGAAACGACTGCAGGTACTTTCCCAGGAACTGCGTTGTCTGGTTTGCCAGAATGAAACCCTTGCCGATTCGCGTGCAGGCTTAGCGGAAGACCTGCGGCGTGAGATTCGCGAACAAATCAAAGCCGGCAAGAGTGACAAAGAGATCATTGCGTTCCTGACCGCTCGCTACGGTGATTTTGTGCTTTACCGTCCGCGCGTGACGCCGATTACTTATCTCCTCTGGTTCGGGCCGTTTGTCTTGCTGGCCGTGGGTTTGGTGGTCTTGTACCGGCAACTGAAGCAACGGCGCATCCAGATTACGCAACAACCACTCACAGACCAGGATCGGCGCCGGCTTGATGAGCTGTTAGAAGCGAATAATGAGAAGGAGCCGGCATGATGCTCTTCTGGCTAATTTGCGCAGCTTTCGTGGGTATCGGGCTGGCGTTTGTGCTACCGCCGTTGCTTCAGCGTTCCGAAAAAGAGACGGAGAGCGCCGACACGTCCAGCAAAGAAGCTAACGTCGAGGTTTACCGCGATCAACTTGCGGAGTTAGCGACCGATTTAAGCAATGGTCTGATCAGTGAGGAACAATACCAACAGGACCGCCAGGAATTTGAGCAGCGCCTGCTGGAAGATGTTGCTACAACAGATCAACCACCTGTCGCGAAAAGCAGCAACAGTCGCAAGCTCGCGTACATTCTCGCATTCGCTCTGCCACTCGTGGCGGTTGTTTTCTATTTGCGGGTGGGTCATCCCAGCGCGTTTTCCGCAGCACCGGCCCCCGCGGGCAGATCAACGGAAGCACCTCCGGCGATGGAGCAAGCGGCTAACGCCACCGACGAAGGTGGTTTCTCTCCGCAACGCATTGAAGCCAACGTTGCCGCACTCGCAAAGAAACTCGAAGAGAACCCGAACGATGTAGCGGGTTGGATCATGTTGGGAAGATCCTATAGCTCGCTCGAGAAATTCTCCGAAGCCAGCACCGCTTATAAAAAGCCACGGCGCTAAAGCCGGATGACGCCGACTTGTTGGCTGACTACGCTTTTGTCCTTGCGATGGCGAATGGGAAAAGGCTTTCAGGTGAGCCGAGCGCTGTAATCAACCAGGCGTTAAAGATCGACCCCGAGAACCCCAAGGCGTTGGAGCTAGCCGGTGGCGCTGCTTTTGAAGCAAAGGATTTTCCACTTGCGATCAAACACTGGCAGAAACTGCTTAACAAGACTGCTCCTGATTCCGAAATTGGCCGCGCCTTGACTGAAAGGATTGAGGAAGCGAAGAAGCGCCTCGCGGGTTAGCTTAAGCGGCCATCAAACATTTTCGTTACATGCTCTCAGTACTGACACTGAATTCCAACATCTGACACCTGACATCTAGCATCTGACATCTAGCATCTGACATCTGCCTCCATCATGAATAGAGAAAACTTAATGTTCGCGATTATCGGGCTGTTGCTCGGCTTCATCGTCGGTTTTATTTTTTCCAGCACCATGAGCCAACGGGCTGCGCAAACTCCAGCAGCAGTTGCTGGCAACTCCACTCTTCCGGCCGATCATCCCCAGATACAGGGAACGGGTAATCAGGATCCGCAGCAAGTCTTTGCGGACGTACAGGCAGCGATCACCAAGGCGCGCAGCGAACCTAATAACTTTGACGCGCAAATGAAAGCGGCAGAGCTCTATTACAAGATTCAACGCTTTGATCAGGCGATCGAGTACCTACTCAAAGCGAATCAGCTTCAGCCTGGAAGTTTCGAAGCAATCGTGGCGCTCGGTCAGGTAAATCTTGACGCAGCGCATTTTGATCAGGCGGAGAAATGGTTCAAGGCAGCGGCGCTACAAAAGCCGGATGATCTGGGTGTAATGGCCAGCCTGGCTTTTACGCAATTACAAAAGGGCGATGCGAGCGAAGCTGAAAAGTCCATTGTGAAACTTGAAAAAGCGGATCCCACCAACGAAGACCTGCCTCAGTTTAGAGACAAACTAGCCACGTTGAAGGCTGGCAAGAAGTAGTGTTCTAAACTTTGATCTTTGTACTTTGGACTTTGTACTTTGTTCCTAAACCCAACCTTGATGCTGACTGTTAAGCCGGAAGCAACGCCAGAAAAATCCAAAGTACTAAGATCAAAGTTGAAACATAGAGCAACTTTATTTTGGACTTGCACCTACCCCACCTAAGGTTCGATGGTCATGCGCAGAACTTCACTCAGGCGCGTGCGATCAATTTTGCCATCTTTGCCAGTGACCACAATTTGATTGTTCTCGATCGTGACGCGCCGAATGGTACTCATAAAACGCTCCGTGCGTGTGCCATCGAGCATCTCTAGGACTAGCCGCGGACCGCTCGGAGGTTCGGGCATAACCGGCGGTGTCGTCACTGGGGCACGCGCGCCGCGCCTTCCGCTACGTCTCCCCGTTCTTGCTGGCTCTGGTTCTGCCGTCGCCACCTTCTCAGGCTCTTTGACTTCTGCGGGCGTGGTTTCTTTCTTATCCGCAGCCGTCACGTCAGGCTGCGGCGGTGTTGTGCGCCGCGCGGGTGTACGTCCGCGCCCGCGGCGACTTGGGGTCGCTCTCGCCGGTGTTGGCTCCGGACGTTCTGCTGGTGTCGCCTCTGGAGAAGGAGTCGGCGTCGGAGTTACGGCGGCGACTTCTTCCGGCGACGGTGGGGGTTCGTTGATTCGGGCGCCCGCCGAAGTTACCCGACGACCTGTCTTGCCCACACGAGCAGACAAATCGATAGTCGGTTCAGGCTTCTCACCTTCTGCAACTAACGGAGCGGCACGAGGTTCAAACGTTCCCCCAAAACGAATTTCATAAGTACCTATGTCGTCGTTGGGGCTCCGCGCCTCAACACGCAGGATCAAATCTTCGTGGCGGCGCAGATAGATGCCCTTGGTTATGGGAGCAGAGCTCTCGGCGTACAGGGTGAACTTCAGCAACGGCCGCAGTGTTCCAGCAGTGAAAATGTCAACGTCACCGTTGAGATTTTTGCTCTGCAGGGTGATCAGCACGTCTCCTGGGTTTCCGCTGAAGGTGTAGTAATGACGCGTAAAGCGAGAATCGCCAATGTCGCGCGCCGCAATGCTGGCACTGAGATCCCTGGCAGTGATGGGCGTCGGCGCGCTCGCTTCCAACGATTGTGCGTTCGCTAGGGGCAGGGCCAAACACAAAACCGCAACGACACAAAAACATCTCCTCACAACCCGGCGCTGGATCTCGTTAGCGAAACTAAGGATTACTCGCATGCTTCTTAGGAAATTCGGTTACTCGTCCCTGACTCTTCAACACTTAACAGAGCTCTTAACTCGTGCTTTGCCGTGAAGAGTATCAGATTTGCTGTTTGATTCGAATCGCGTCTTAGCTACCTTCCTGCCTGGTTTGCAATCGAGGCGCGCGCCTTCCCTTCCGACCTATCGCTTTTGAGAATTTTCCCGCATGTGAGTGCGCAAGTTTCCGCGAAAAACCCGAGTCGATTCATAGGGTTTCTTGCTCAAGTGCGCATTGTCACTCCGGCATAGGCGTTGCCGTTGCTGAGATCGGGTAAAGCGCTTTCCGCTGAGTTTCCAGACGCCGCCGGCGAGGAAGGAGGACGACATCATGGTCAAGGATGATCGAGACATTCTCGAGTTGCTTCAAGAGGAGTTGGCCTTCATCGAGCAAGGCGGTTACGGCCGCTCTGTCTCGACGCCGTGGTTACCTAAGTTGGCCTTTCAAGACTCCCTGACCTGCCTTAACTACGGTTACCCATACCGGGCACATCCATGTAGTGAGTGTCACCTGCTTGATTTCGTTCCTAGCGAGGACCATTCAAAGCCAATCCCGTGTCACTACATTCCTTTGAACGATGCAGGAGTAACAATCGAAGATCTTGAGGCTCTGGATAACCAGGCGATGCTGGAAGCGATGCTGAAGCAGTGGATGCGGACGAAGATCAACGAGATTGCCCAGTCACGGCGACCGAACATGCCGGCTGGCGCGAGTAATTGAACGCGGTGCCCGTAAAGAAAAGTTGCCTTCGCGCACCTGGGGTTCCTGACAGGAACCCCAACTTTTAAGCAGGACCTGGCTCCACCAAAGTCAGTCAACACCAAAGTAGTAGTCCCTGAACGTGAACGATGAATTGCAAACCATGAACAACCGCACCGTTACTATCGATGGCAATGAAGCCGCCGCCCACGTCGCCTACAAAACAAATCAGGTGATCGCGATTTATCCGATTACCCCGTCGTCAAATATGGGTGAATCGGCTGACGCGTGGGCTGCCAAGAACCAGAAGAATATCTGGGGCATGACACCGATCGTGCGCGAGATGCAATCGGAAGGCGGAGCGGCAGGCACGGTTCACGGCGCGTTGCAGACCGGCACGTTGACTACGACTTTTACCGCCAGCCAGGGTCTGCTGTTAATGATCCCCAACATGTTCAAGATTGCCGGGGAACAGACCAGCACCGTGTTTCATATCGCCGCGCGCTCGATAGCAACTCACGCTCTCTCGATCTTCGGCGATCACAGCGATGTGATGGCAACACGCTCGACCGGCTGGGCGATGCTGTTCGCTAACTCGGTTCAGGAAGTGATGGATTTTGCACTCATCGCGCAGGCGAGCACGCTTGAGTCTCGCGTTCCCTTCCTTCATGTGTTCGACGGTTTTCGCACATCTCATGAAGTAATGAAGATCGAAAAGCTTTCGGACGAGGAAATCAAGGCGATGATCGACGAGCGGTTCGTGCAAGCGCATCGCGAGCGCGCACTCACTCCTGATCATCCGGTAATGCGCGGCACGGCACAAAACCCTGATGTCTTTTTCCAGTCGCGTGAGCGCGCCAATACTTTTTACACCGACACACCGGCGATTGTGGAACGAACGATGGATAAATTTGCCGCGCTCACCGGACGCAAGTATCAACTGTTTGATTATTTTGGGGCGCCGGACGCCGAACGAGTCATCGTTATGATGGGTTCAGGAAGCCAGGCCGCTGAAGAAACCGTCAGCGCCTTATTGGCTGAAGGCGAAAAAATCGGGCTGCTAAAAGTTCGTTTGTATCGTCCCTTCGCAGTCGACCGCTTCGTCGCAGCACTACCTGGTTCCGTCCAGACGCTTGCTGTACTAGACCGGACTAAGGAGCCGGGTAGCGCCGGGGAACCGCTATACCAGGACGTGGTCACCGCAATCGCAGAGGCCGAGATGAGCGGACTTAAGCCTTGGTCAAAGATTCCCCGTATCGTTGGTGGGCGCTACGGTTTGGGTTCGAAAGAGTTTACTCCCGGAATGGTGAAAGCGGTGTTTGATGAATTGAAAGAAACCGCTCCGAAGAACCATTTTAGTGTCGGCATCAACGACGACGTCACTTTCAATAGCCTCCCTTTCGATTCCACTTTCATAACGGAACCTGACGGACAGGTTCGCGCGATGTTCTGGGGTCTGGGTGCTGATGGCACGGTCAGCGCGAACAAGAACTCGATCAAGATCATCGGCGAAGAAACACCGAACTATGCGCAAGGTTACTTTGTTTATGACTCAAAAAAATCCGGGGCCATGACCGTGTCGCATTTGCGGTTCGGACGAGACCCGATCAAAAGCACTTATCTTATTCAAAGCGCAAACTTCATCGCTGTCCATAACTTCGATTTCCTGAATCGCTATCAGATTCTCGACGTTGCCGAGCCGAGTGCGACCTTGCTGCTTAATGCACCTTTCGAGGCCACAGAAGTCTGGACAAATCTGCCGCGCTCAGTTCAGAAGACAATCATCGACAAGGACATAAAAGTCTATTCAATCAATGCTTACAAAGTCGCGAAGGAAAAGCAGCTCGGTAACCGCATTAACACAATCATGCAAACCTGCTTCTTCGCGATAAGCGGCGTGTTACCAGCAACCGAGGCAATCGATAAGATTAAGGAGTCGATCAGGAAAACATATGGAAACCGGGGCGAGGCGGTGCTACGCCGGAACTTCGCGGCCGTCGATGCCGCCCTGGCGTACTTGAATGAAATTCCGGTTCCCGCCGAAGCCACCAGCACCTTTGATTTGCCCGTGGTGGTTTCCGCCGCAGCCCCGGAGTTTGTGCAACAGGTAACAGGGGAGATTATGGCAGGACGCGGCGACAGTTTGCCGGTCAGCGCCTTCCCCGTTGACGGAACCTATCCCTTAGGCACGGCGCAATGGGAGAGGCGCAACATCGCTCAGGAAGTACCAGTTTGGGAACCAGATCTTTGTATCGAGTGTGGTAAGTGCGTCTTGGTTTGTCCGCATGCCACCATTCGCGCCAAGGTTTGCCACCCGGGCGATCTCTCCGAGGCGCCCGCCGGATTCAAGACCATGCCCGCGAAATGGCGCGAGCTTCCTGATCAGCTCTATACCATCCAGGTTGCCGTTGAAGACTGCACCGGTTGCAGGCTTTGCGTCGAAGTCTGCCCGGCAAAAGACAAGAGCAATGTTTCCCGCAAGGCGCTCAACATGTCCCCCCAGTTGCCGCTGCGCGATAGCGAGCGAGTTAATTGGGACTACTTCCTTACGTTGCCCGAAATTCAACGTAACGACAAGCTCACCTTCAGCTCGGTCAAAAACGTTCAGCTCCTGCAACCGCTCTTCGAATTCTCCGGTGCTTGCTCAGGTTGCGGCGAGACACCTTATATCAAGTTGCTTACCCAGCTCTTTGGCGATCGAGCAATCATTGCGAATGCGACCGGCTGCTCGAGTATCTACGGCGGCAACTTGCCTACAACTCCCTATACGATCAATCGCGAAGGTCGTGGTCCGGCGTGGAGCAACTCACTCTTTGAGGACAATGCTGAGTTTGGGCTCGGTATGCGTCTCGCCCTCGATCATCAGGAGTCCTATGCAAAACATCTAATCGAGGAGCTTCGAGGTTCCGTCGGCGAGAGCCTCGCAGCAAGTCTGCTCAACACCGATCAGTCAACAGAATCTGGAATCGCAGCGCAACGCGAGCTGGTTGCAGCGTTGAAGGCGAAATTGAAAGACGCAGATGGCAATCAGGCGCGTGATCTGACCAATGTTGCCGACTCGTTAGTGAACAGGAGTGTGTGGATTGTCGGCGGCGATGGCTGGGCCTATGACATTGGCTACGGCGGTCTGGACCACGTGCTGGCGAGTGGCCAGGACG
>DASSCX010000229.1:0-9860 GCA_035697425.1 Pyrinomonadaceae bacterium
AAAAGAATGAAGCGCTGCCAGACCGCGAAGGAATTCTGCCTGGGCTGCGGGGGAACCAGAGGTTTGAAACTCAACTTTGCCGAGCTCGTTATTTTGGGCTTGAGTTTGAACGCTAAGTGCCACTACGGAAAGCACAGCGAACACGATGGCTAGTCCCTTAGAGGTCATATGATTCTCCGTGGTACGGTTTGCGGTCAACTTAAATGATCTCACAGTTGGGAAGGGGCCTGCCCCGGCTCATGTTTCAAAAAACCTAACCCACATTAGTAGCTCAGCGACGCCTCCCTCTGCGAGCTCGATCAACTGAGGTTCAACTCCAGGATCCATTTTCAAAGATGAGCGGGGGCAGGGCCCCCTTCCCAACTGTGAGATTACTTAAGCCGAGCTACTACTTCTTGCCGATGCAATACAGATGTTGCGTAGTACGAATGAAAATCTGCCCATCTGAAATGGCTGGCGAACTCAGACAATAATCATTTAGCGCGTTTTCCGCGAGTATCTCAAACTTGGGCCCGGCGCGTACGACGGAAGTTAAACCATCTTCATTCGTAACATAGATCTTTCCATCGGCCAGCACGGGCGAACCGCTATAGGCGCCTGGCTTCAAGCGTTGTTGCGCGTAAATCTCGGCTCCCGTTTTGGCATCGAGACACCACATGATGCCGCGATCATTGACCACATAGAAATACTGTCCATCCGTGATGGGTGTCGGTACGTCCGGACCGTTCGGTGTAGACCAGAGCAGATGCGACGTTGTGATATCACCGCGTCCGCCAGCCTTCAAAGCGAGTAATGGCCGCACGCGAGTCGGTGCATAGATGATTTCGTTGAAGATAACGGGCGAGGCTACGATGCGATACGAAGGATTGTTATCGGGATTCAAGCCGTTCGCCCGCCAGAGCTCTTTGCCGGTGGCGAGATCATGCCCGGTGACGCAGTCGCCGCCAGTGATCACCAGCTCTGCCGTCTTGCCGTATCGAAGCAGGGCCGGCGTCGTATAGGAGTCCGGCGACTCAGTGATGGCGTCCGTGGGACGATCAACTTTCCAGATAGTTTTGCCAGTCGTCTTGTCGACACGCATCACGTAGGAAGGATCGTCAGTCCTCATCCCGTGCAGCACTTGAATATAAAGCGCATCCTCAGTCAACAGAGGAGAGGAGGCGTAACCCCAATTCAAGCCAAAGGCTCCATACTCCCGCTGCAGGTCGCGAGACCATAATTCCTTGCCACTAAAATCGAAGCTTATGAACACTCCGGTGCCCGTCATCACATAGACATTCTTGCCATCGGTAACCGGCGATGGTGACGACATGTTCTGCTTGCGCATTTTTACGTTGCCGCTACCGAGCAACTTCTTCCACGCAAGCTTGCCTTGTTTGCGATCCACGCACCATAGATAAAGATCGCTGCCTTCAGCGACGTTCAGAAAAATGCGATCGCGCCAAATGATTGGCGTCGATCCACTCAAACCCGGAAGGGCCAGCTTCCAGATGATGTTTTCTTCAGTCGTCCAGCTCAGCGGCAGATTTTTCTCGGTGCTGATACCGTTCATGGTCGGACCGCGCCATTGCGGCCAGTTATCAGCGTGGACGAGTGGTGCGACGTTAAATAGCAGGATGAGAATCGCAAAGTTGCGTTTAGACATGACTTGCTCCCACTGCTCGCTAATTGAAAAAGGACGTTAGTGATCTAATGCCTCTCATTCTCACCGCGCTTCAGCGCGGTGTCTCGCGGCAAGATCTAAGCGGAAACCGTTTAAACGGTTTCTTGTATAAAGGTGCATGCGCGTCACCGGACTGAAGTCCGGTGTGAATAAGAACGATTCGTCTCTTTCACTCCGCCCTTAATGCCGGCAACAGCGGCGATTTCAAAGTTGCCCAGGTCGCCAAAATGGATGCGGTTAATCCTGATATTAATACCGCCAGCAGCAGGAAGCCCAGAGAAAGACCGGGCGCACGGCCGCCACGGTCAAAAAATACCGGAGCGATGGCCATGATCGCGCAGACAGTGCCAGTCAATAGTCCGCACGTTAACAGAAAAAAGTTTTCGGCGATTACCATCAGCGCCAGATGCCCGGCGTTGTAACCTACCGCACGTAACAGGGCCAACTCGCGTCGGCGCTCAAGCACATTACGCAAAAGCACAGCCGCCATTCCGAGAGTTCCCAATAGCAACCCGAGGCCTCCCAGCATTTGGAAAGTCGAGAGGTAGGTATTTTCCACGCGATGAAAATTGGCGAGGCGTTCACTGGTAGGCATCACGTCGACGCCATAATCTGCCAACCGTTCCTCGAGTGTTGTCGCCACTGCTATTGATTGTTCGGGGTCAGGAGTGTCGATCAGGAAGAGCCGGTACCCTTCTTCACTGGGAAAGAGTCGCAAGAAGTTCGCTTCAGAAATTATCAGCTCACTTTGCAGCACGCTGTTGGCGAGGGTCGCTACAAGGCGTAAGCGTTCACCTGAAGGTAAGACAAGATCTTCACCCGTCTTCACATGCAGAACATAGGTTGTAGAGTTGGCATCGGCGATAAACGGGACCGCGCCATCAGCGAACTTGTGATTAAGCAATAGCCACGGATTGGCTTCTTCCTCCGCGGTCGCTTCAATTGAATTTGAAAAAGCGAAGCGGTTGCTTTGTAGAAAACTGTCCCGCGGCGCGATGATCTTGGGGTTGGCCGGCTGGTATAGATTGAGACAACTCGCATCATCGCCGGGGCGCACGCGAAAGCGCTCGAAAGTCACTCCAGCAAGCGAAGAAGCAGCATCGTGTGTCAGATTGAGAGCTTCGAGCCCCGCATCGATCCCGGGATCATGTACGACTGGCACTAAAGACTCGGCCAGCAAGCTGAACCCGCCGCTTCCTGACTTTCGCTCAAGCGTTGTCGCTCCTTCGCGATGGCGAAAAGCGTCAACGGCCACGATGATGAATGCCGCCGAAGCGATCAGCGCTATGCAGAGTACGCTACGACCGGGACGAGAGGACGCGTTGCGGAAACCTAATCGCGAGAGAGGCCACCAACCTGCTCCCTGAAGCGCTTTCGCTTCAGCGCGATTGAGCCAGGCAGACTGCAAGATCAGGAGTCCAGTCAAGAGCAGCACGCCGCCGCCAAAGAATCCCGTTGTTTCGCCGATTAGTTTCAGTCCGGCGATAATCAGCAGCATTACGCCCAAGGCAGCAAAAGCGATTCCGATCAGGAGACGCAGGCTAAGCCTCGTTTTACCCAGGCGTTTTCCTGCGTCACCAGTTTCTAATTGGCCGGACAAAAGACTCCGTGTTGATTGCTTTCCTAAACTGCGCAAGGTGAGAACTACGCAGATTAGCGCCGCCACTATGCCGCCCACCGCGCCGAGCAAAAGTGAGATTGGCGCGACATGAAGCGAGAGTTGGGTAGTACCGACTGCGTCGACCCACCAGGTGCGCAGCGCCATCATTATCAGTTGACCGTAAGCGAGAGCGCCGACGAGGCCGAGGGCACTGCCAACTAGAGCCAGAATGATTCCTTCACCGAGAAATATTTTTCTTACCCGCGCCGCAGGGAAGCCCATCGCTTGCAGCACACCTATCTCTCTTACTCGCTGCTCTACACCGAGCTTAAAGAACAGGGCTGTTAATAAGAGCGCCGATATTACGAGGAAGAAACTGAAGTAAAGAAAGTATTCACCGAAATCCGTTGCGCCGCGCGAGGCTGCGAGACCCTGGGCGCGCACAGGAATTACGGCAAGACCCATCGCGTTGGGATCCAGCGCCGCCCTGAGTTTGGCGGCATAGTCCGTCAACGACATGTCATTAGCAGCTTCTTTCGGGCGCAGCCGAATCGAGGTGAGGTTGCCAAAGCGCGTTTGCCAGAGTTGCTGCGCCGCGGCCAAAGGAATGAAGGCTTTGGGAGTGGTGCCATATTGATCCCAATAGTTTTCATCCTGCTTGCGCACTCGTTTGAGATCGACAGGAAATGGCGGATCCCAATCGGAAAGGTCTGCGGAGCCAGTAATGCCGGGATATTCCGGAACCAGGTTCCTGTCGTTTGCCAATCCTTGAATGGGCGTCACAGCGGCAAGTTCAAACTCTGCTGTCTTGGTTTCTAAGCGGCCGCCCTCATGCCAAAGGAAGTAATCGACTGAGACAGTGTCACCGAGGCCCGCGACAAGATCCCGAGCAGCCCAGTCGTTCAGAATGATCGGTTGGAAGCGAGAGTGGGAGTCAGTTAAAACAGAAGTCCCTGGAATGCGAGCCAACGAAGCGATTCCTGCCGGATCGACCCCTGTTATCAACGAATACGGAATCGATCGTTCACCGACTGTGATGCTATTCGCCAGGTAAGAGAAGACAGGGATTGTTTCCAGCGAGAGGGCACTAGCAGAGTCGTTCGCAGCCTTTGCAAGCGGCTCTGAAATCAATCTACTTTCGTGCTCAAGCGACAGATTCTTCTGATCGTCGAGACGGCGCAGCGTGATGCCCAGATCCTCAAGCGTTGTTTGGGTTCTCAGGATCTCAGGCAATGGCTGTTGAGAATCACTGGTACGGGAAGGATTTTCCGAAATCAGAATGAGATTCGCTTTGTTCTCTTGCGCAACGGCTTTCTGCAATGCCCGCAGCGAAACGAAGACTGCCCGCACCTCAGTTTGTTGCGGTTGAATGGAAAACTCTCCCAGCGCCCTTGCGTCCAGAATTTGTCGCACCTGCAAGCGCAAGGTGGCGCCCAGCTCCTCCTTCTTACTGTGCAGCGACTCGATTGGGATTTCGGAAAACTTCTGGACGCGAACCAACAGCGAATCTCCCGCGCTCGCACCAAGCTCACGCGCCAGGCCATCGCTCAGATAAACGTCAGCGTTGCCTGGTGCTGCAACCTGGCGCCGGTGAAAAGTCCAGAAGCGATCATCGACGCCGTAAACACGAATCCCGGCACCACGGCGTTTGCTGGGTTCATGCGAGACGGTGCCCTCGAGAGCAATCAAAGGAACCGCGCTGGTGAAGCCACTCCGGTTGAACTCGTTATCAGCCTGAGTGTCCGCGGCGAGTTGCTCGCGGAAGAATCCGTTACCCGCGATCACATAAGACGTATTACCTAGTCTCTGCAAAAACAAGTCGCGCAGACTAGCACGCACAGAGTCGCCCACCAGCAAGGCGCCGGCAAGCACTGCCACTGCGGTAGCGACGCCCAAGACGACAGCAAGATTGGTGCGCCAGTAATAGAGCAGATTGCGTTTGACGAGTTGAAACGTGGTCATCACAACTGTCGCAGTTGTTGGTCGGTTAACTCAAAACGGGTGGGGAAGCGGGCGGCCAGTTCGGCGCTATGGGTGACGACCACGAGAATCGTTTCCTGTTGCCGATGCAGTTCGAACAGCAGGGAAGCAACAACATCAGCCGACTTATGATCGAGATTGCCCGTAGGTTCGTCGCACAAGAGCAGCTGCGGTTTTGTAATCAGCGCGCGGGCGAGTGAAACTCGCTGCTTCTCGCCACCGGAGAGTTTTGCCGGTCGATGATCGAGACGATCGCCGAGGCCGACTTGCTCAAGCAATTCTGTTGCGCGCTCGGAGACGTTGCCGTTAGCGTCTCGCGCTACGAGAGTGGGTGTTAAGACGTTTTCGAGCACTGAACATTGCGGCAGGAGACAGTGATCCTGGAACACAAACCCGATCTCCTTATTGCGAAATGCAGCGAGTGCTTTTTGATCGAGTTGATAAGGATTCTGGCCGTTGAGCGTAACGGTGCCACTGCTGGGTGGTTCGAGGGCGCCCATGATGTACAGCAAAGTGCTCTTGCCGCTCCCGGATGGTCCCATGATCGCGACCGCATCACCACGCTCTAGTGCGAGTGAAACGTCTGAGAGTATCCGCAGCGTTCCATTCGGCGCCGGATACTCTTTAGAGACGTGTTCAACTTTAAGCAAATGAAAACCCCCTGACTGCCGGATCGGTTCGGCTATGCCGCCGGATGTGAGGCAGGGCTTTTGCCCTGCCGGAACTCGCCTTATGAAACTCGGGGGCTATGCCCCAAGTCTGGCGTTTGTTCTTATGAGTTAACTAATAAAACTTCGGATCAGGGCCCAGCCGCTGAAAAATCATATAGCAGTTTACGGCGGGGCGAAGCCGCCGCCTCACATCGGGCGGCGAAGCCGTTATGAAGCCTGCGTCTTAATGCCAAAGTTCATCCCGCTAATTCTTCATAGACCTCAAGCGCACGTTCGGCCATGCGACCTACGCTGTAGTGTTCATGGACTTGCTGCAATCCACGTTGCCCGAGGCGCTCGCCCAACTCGCGATCGCGAAAGAGGCGCAGCAAGCCTTCGCCCAGGCTTTGCGGGTCATCCTTCTTGACGAGGAGGCCACCGCCGGTTCGCTCAACGATCTCGGTGAACGCGCCGCGAGCCGGTTGCACAACGGGGACACCGCAGGCCATCGCTTCCAGCAAAAACATTCCCTTGGGCTCGTCGTAGGTGGCAGGCACTGAAAGCACATCGAGGCTTCTGAGGAACGCAATCTTCTCGTCCTTATTCAAAACCCCGCGATAGGAAAACTCATCACCGAGGCCGGCTGCGGCCATTTGGCTTTCAATCTCCGCCAGATATCTCTTGTGTTCCGGCGCGATGTAACCGGCGGCTTCCAGCCGAGCGGCGGGCAGTTCGCCGCTGGCGCGCAAGCTGCGGTAAGTTTCCGCTAAGACATGAAGTCCTTTTTCGGGGGCGACGCGCGCAAAAAAGCCAACGGTAAAGATTTGCGAACGCTGCAGCGGCCGTGGGTGATAACCCTCGAGATTTATTCCGAGTGGCACAACCCGAATCTTCTCTCGTGGGACGTTCAAATATCCGGGCATGAACTCGGCGTAATAGTCACTCACGGAGATGAATGCATCGACGTGTTTGATGTGTTGTCGAATCAAACCCATCGCTTCGCTGCGATAAGGTTCCTGCAAACCGTCTAGAAACAAGTCTTCGCCTTGCAGGGTGCAGCAGACTGGACGGCCCAGGGCTTCCTTAATCGGCTGCGCCAGGCCAAGCAGAAGCGAGTAAGGCAAACTCACAAGATCGGGAGGGGCTTCGTGCTTGACCCATTCCAACAGTTTCCCCACTTCCTTTTGCTGAAATCCGTTCTCGCCTTTGAGCATGGAAACGGTAAGCTCGCCCAGCATCTTTGGGCTCGTGGAGATTGAACGGCGTGAAGCGAGTTGCAACAGCGATTTTGAATCCCATAAGCGATCGAGCCAAGGCGGCGACTTGCGAAAGAGCGGCACGTACTGTTCGAGGTAAACACTAATGCCACCAAAAAATACTTTTCCATTACTTACATTCGGTTCATCTGTCAGTGTTGGTGTGTAGATTGGAAGTAAGGTCACGTCGTGACCGCGGGCTATCAATTCAGCGGCCAGGGCGTTATCGCGCAGACAACTTCCGCAATACATTTGTCCCGCGCCGCCGGTGAGATAAAGAATCTTCATAGACGCGCCCGAGAGCCAAATCAGACAGCAACCGCGCGCTGAAACGCACGCCGCGCGTAGAGATGTTCGAAGAGGTTGCCCTCATGTGGTTGATCCCAACTTACAACGCTGGTGGGTATCGCACCTACATTCAGACGATCTACATGCGGGGAGTTAACGAGCTTGTTGATGAGTTTGGAATCGGAGGTGATCGCACTAACCACCAGACTCGGGCCTAACACTTCAGGAATCGTCTCCGGCGCCGCTGTGACGACACTAGCAAACGGAAACATGAATTCCTTGTTCGCCAGCGGATGATCGGGACTATCGCAGAGCACGATGGTAGGCAATAAGTAAGAGCACTGGTCACGACTGACCAGGCGCTCGCTGTTTCGATTAGTCACTTCGCGGGCGCCTGGTTCCCGTAGTCCCTGGTCAATAATCTGCGAAATACGAGCGGCGACATTGGCATCCACGAATGGGGCCAGTCGGGCCTGTTCGTCATCCGCGGGGAGCGGCGTGATTTGGGAAAGACGCTCAGCAAGAGCTTCACTGATTTTCTCGGCATCACGCGGCACCCAGATTCCCGAAGCGTTTATGCATGAACGCCCGCCGTTATCAGCGATCGACCGAACCATTACGTCGAGATACTGTTCCCAGTCGTCAATGCAGTCTTCACCGATGATGACCTTGCTGAAGCCTGGACCATGAATCTCGATTCGCGGATCGCCCTGCCAAAGGCTGGTGGACGATGCGTCCCCGAAAACCATCCCGCGTCCACAGTTTCTCAGGATCTCCCCCGCTCCGGCATGGTCGGTGGGATAAAAGCTAAACGCCTCACGCGGTGCCCCGGCTCTTATTAAGGCCTGTACGATCCGGTAAGGAGTCCATGGCTCCGCGCTGCCAGGTTTTAGTACCAGTGGAATCTTTAGCGGGATGGCCGGAATCCACAGGGAGTGCACGCCTGGTGAATTATTGGGGAGAACAACGCCCAAAGACTGCGCGCGCGGATAAAAACTGATTGCCTGCCCGTTGAGCTCACCAAAGCCGCGATCCAGAACCTGCCAATCGATGTTACGGGTCAGGCCGTTCAGCACGTTTCCCACTCCTGCGAGCACGCCGCGAATCTTGTCCATGTTGTTGCGGGCAAGAACATAAGGCATGCCGGTGGTCGCCGATACCTGACTCACATAGTCCTCTGGAGTTTGCGTAGCTTCGCCTAAAGGCAACGGGTCATTGCTGAAATGGCCCGCAGCGCGGGCGCAGATGTCGACAAGCTCTGCGGTCGAAAGCGAAGCTAGTTTTGCACGAGCTGTTTGCTGATCACGCAGATCGCGTCGAATCAAGCCACTGTTGGCCTGGCTGATTTCGACGAAAGACTCGCGTGTGCGATGGTGCGGTACCGTCGTCACATCGAGACTGCGATAAGGCTCACCTTTCCGAATGATTGGAATATGCAACATGTATGAATTTCCAATTGCCGATTGCCGATTGCCGATTAGGTTGCCAATTGCGATTGCCGAATTATGCTCGTGTTGGTAACTTCCCTGCAGACTCCGTCAACGCTTAATTCATATACTCAGATCCGCGAAATACCAATCGGCAATCGGCACTCGCCAATCGGCAATCAGTAAACTCCTTCAACGACGGTTGATTGAAATCTCGAGAACGGTCGGACGTTGCGCACACCATCCCAGGGATAAAGCTCGCAGGGCGGTTCGCGTTCTGCCTCATCACGTTCAAGAAAGCGCGGCATGAAAAACTCTTTCGTAAGCGTCGTCAAACGCACACGTCCGGTCTCGCCATATTCCACAACTCGATCCGGATTGTCCGGATCTACTACCTCAATCATCGCGCGCGGCGTGGGCGGATAATAGATAACCGCAAAGTTGTCTTCAGGCACACGCGGTTTGTGCACAGCCAGGCCCATCAATGTATTTCCATACGTCGGCGCGAAGTAGGCATCTTCCAATAACTCTTCGACGGCAAACCGGTGAAACTGCGGCGTCATCTCTGTGCCGCCACAGAAGACACCCGTGATCCCAAGCTTTTTCAGCGACACTTTCTCGCATAGTGCTTCCAGAAGTTTGGGCGTCGTAAAGAGGCAACGAATGTTGTCGTGCGCACGCAGAAGTGTCAGTCCCTGCTCGATCACGTGCTGTTTGTACTGCTCAGCCATTTTTGGCTGACCCATCTTCAGCAATTTGATCACCCAGCGCGGATCAAGATCGATCATGAAACAGATGCCGCCACGAAACTGTGCCAGGTGTTCGACTGCGAGACGTAAACGGCGCGGCCCAGTGGGCCCCAGCGACAACCAATCAGAGTCTTTCGGAAAATACTCGTCCGGCAAAGTAGGGCTGAAGGCCTCGTAATCGAGGCGAAAGTCCTCAATGTTGATGCGCGACTTGGGCACCCCGGTGCTGCCCCCAGTTTCAAAAGTG
>DASSCX010000230.1:0-10837 GCA_035697425.1 Pyrinomonadaceae bacterium
GAACAGATGGGAAAGAGTCGCGCGGTTGCTCCGGCGATCTCTCAGAACGGTTCTCACACCGCCTTTGCTTCCACGAGTGATCCACTCGGGACCAACGCTGATGGTAACTCGGAAATATTCCTCTATCGCCGGAGTGAGTTGCTTCAGATCACGAGTACGACGGCCGCCGAAGGCGCAAACCGGATCGCGGAAGGTAACTTTCAACCGTCCATTTCAGATGATGGTCACTACATTGCTTTTTCCTCCAATCGGGATTTGACCGGACAGAACACCGACTTTAATTTTGAGATATTCGTCTACGACGTAACCACTGCGACCTTCACCCAGTTAACAAACACTAGCGAGGGGACAGGTGCGAGCGCGGCCAAGATCAGCGGCGACGGAGGCGCAATTGCCTACCTACGGCAGACTGAGACCAGTCGTGATCTGGTTTTACAACGTCGAGTCAATCTGGGGTTGCCTCGCGTCATAGCGCAACACATGCCCGAACTCAGTCTGGCTTACGGCCGAGCGATCTCTGACGACGGCTTACGCGTGCTCTACTCAGCCGAGACGACGCCTAACTCGAGCCAGGTGTTTCTTTGGGATGGACGCAACAACCTTACGCGCCAGATGACTTTCATGGACGCGCGTGATGAAGACGTGCCCTTACAGGCAACTATCAGCGGTGATGGTTCGCGCATCGCATTCGCAACTCGCCGCAACGTGATCGGCGGTAACGCAGACCACAGTGTCGAGCTCTACCTCCTTGATATTCCGTCAGGACAGACAGAGTCCTTCACGAACGCACCGGTAAGCGCAACCGCTGAGATCGTCTCATCATTAAATGACGATGGTTCGCAGGTGGCCTTTAACTTCCCGCGGGTGCTCTCTGGAGCAGTCAGCTCAAATAGCTTTGCAAACAATTCAGAAATCTACGTCGCGACAGTTGCGCCTCGACCCGCATTCGGTTCGCTTTCAATCTCAAATGGCGCAGCGCCTGAAGCGGGTCCGAGTGTTGCCGAGCCGATCGCTCCGGCCAGCATCGCTGTGGCACGTGGCACTGCCCTAGCAATCTCCACACACGAAGGCGCGCGGCAACCCGACGGCAGTTTTCCCCTCCGCATCTCCGGGACCACCCTCACCGTCAATGGCCGCGCCGCGCAAATCTTTTTTGTTTCGCCAGGACAGGTGAACTTTCATGTGCCCGCAGCGACCGAGGTCGGGCTTGCCGAAATCATCATCACAAACGCGGAGGGCTTCAGGAGCAAAAGTACGGTTCCAATCGAGTCGTCGGCTCCAGGCCTTTTCACCACAAACGGTACCGGAACGGGAGAAGGCGTGATCCTGAACGCAGATACACTCCAAACCGGACCATTCGATCCGAGCAGCGGCACACTGCGCTTAAGCATATTCGCAACTGGGCTGCGAAACGGAGGCAATGCCTCAGTCATGGCGGCAGGTCGTCAGCTCGCTTTGGAATCGGTTCACGCTTCTCTTGAATTGCCCGGTCTCGATGAACTTCATGTGCTCGTACCAGTAACTTTCCGTGGCGCAGGGACGATCGGGGTTGTCGTGCAGACAGGCAATCGCCAGAGCAATTTGATCGAAGTCACGTTTACCCCATCACAAACCCCGAATTTCATAATTAATGAGGTGCTCGCAGATCCTCCCGAGGGGTTAGCAGGAGATGCAAATCATGATGGCGTGCGGAGCTCAAGCGAAGATGAGTTCGTAGAGTTAATAAGTGCAGGTGGTGCGGCCAACATCTCCGGTTGGACGATTCGCACTCGGAGTCTCAGCGGCACGAACGAAACCACGCGACACACTTTTCCCTCCGGCACTCTTCTGCTGGCGGGCGACGCGGTGGTGGTTTTTGGCGGAGGCAACTTCAATCCGACGGATTCGATTTTCGGATGCGCGCAGGTGTCCAGCACATCGACGGCGGGTCTGTCGCTAGTGAATGGTGGGTTGTCCATCATCATTCGGGACGCCGCCGGAGCCCTCGTCACTGAATTTACCTATGGAGGCACAACGGGTCTTGAAGGCGACAACAATCAGTCATTAACACGCTCACCCGATCTCAGCGGCGGTTTTGTTGAGCATCTGGCTGCGGTTGGAGCAAGCGGTCGCCCTTTCTCCCCAGGTTTGAAGATTGACGGCACACCTTTGGTTGAATGCGCGGGGCGGCTTCATGCGCTCGTGTTTTCAGCACCGGTCACGACGATCAATATTGGCGAAACGGTTGGGGTCACTGCGCAGCCTGTCGATATTTACGGGAGGTCGCTTCCAAATGTGATGGTGAGATTTGCTTCCGACAATCCCGCAGTCGCGACTGTCAATGCAGTTTCGGAGGATGAAGCGAGCCGAACTTTCACCGCAACGATCACCGGTCATACCGCCGGCACGGCCCATATCGACGCTGAGGCGATTGAGGGCGAGACTACTATCGCTGCGACGGTAACGATAACGGTATTGGCAGCAGCGACGCCTCCGCTACTCGTTATCCATCAGGTTTACGGCGGAGGCAACAATTCCGGCGCCACTTTTCAAAACGACTTTGTTGAACTGTTCAATCGTGGAACCACTGCCGTTAATTTCACAGCGACGCCTTACTCCTTGCAATACGCTTCGGCAGCCGGAAACTTCACGAATGCCAACAAGCTGAATCTAACGACAGGCAGTTTGTCGCCCGGACAGTACTTCCTAATCCGGTTGGCGGGCGGCACAACTAACGGCGCTCCGCTCCCAGCGGCCGACGCCTCAAGCTCTACAATCAATCTTTCAGCGGCAGATGGAAAAGTTGCTCTTGTAAGCGGCACAACTTTGCTTGGTACAGGTTGTCCGCTCAACCCGTCGGTGGCGGACTTTGTTGGTTATGGTTCCGCGAATTGTGCCGAGGGATCTGCAGTAGGCGCTCTGAGCGCCATCAGGTCGGTGCGGAGAATAAATCGATGCGCGGACTCCAACTCGAATGCGCTAGATTTCGCTTTAATAACTAATCCGCCACCGCCGCAAAACTCAGTGGCGCAGCTGCAGCCATGTCTGTGAATACGGTTTAGCGAACGACGCCCGGAAGAGGGCTGGAGGCACTCGCGTAAAGTCGCTTGTTCATGCGACCGGCAAGGCAGGCAAGCCGGCCCGCTTCAATACCGAGCTTCATTGCTTGGGCCATCTTGGCGGGATCCTGAGCTTCGGCGATCGCGGTATTCATGAGGACAGCATCGGCACCGAGCTCCATCGCAATTGCTGCATCACTCGCCGTGCCGACTCCCGCGTCGACAATAATCGTTGCGTCAGGCAGTTGCTCGCGCATGATGCGCAGGTTGGCAGGGTTCTGCACCCCTAGTCCCGAACCGATCGGCGCCGCCAGCGGCATCACTGCGGGGCAACCGGCATCCAGAAGCTTTTTGGCCATGATCAGATCGTCCGTGAAGTAAGGCAGAACTACGAAACCCTCCTTCACAAGCACACGCGCGGCCTCGAGAGTCTGCTCATTATCCGGAAAGAGCGTGGTCTGATCCCCAATCACTTCGAGTTTAATTAGGTCGGTCTTAAGCGCTTCGCGCGCTAGCCGGGCCGTGCGAATTGCCTCTTCGGCGGTGTAACAGCCGGCGGTGTTGGGCAGCAATTGCAACGCAGGGTCAAGATGATCCAGAAAAGATTCGGAACTGCGATCGAGCGGTACTCGTCGCACCGCGACCGTAACCATCTCGGCGCCGGAAGCACGATGCGCCGCTTTCATCTCTTCGTGGTTGCGGTACTTTCCGGTGCCGATGATCAACCGGGAGGTAAATGGACGTCCGCCAATCTCAAAGCGATCGGATCTCCTTTGCACTACTGTTGACATGATCTAACTACTTTCGTTCTGAAACTACTTGTTACGACTCTACACCGCTTTGCACCAAAAGTAATAAGCGGGCCAACAGATGTCAGAACAGAGCCATCGTTGTCGAGTGATCCGAATTATACGACCGAAAGCAGTCGCAGCGTCGGTACAGTACAGGCGCGGTAGCGAGATCCGCTAGCCGCCACCTCCACCCACAAAATGCACAATTTCCAGGCGATCGCTTTCTTTTAACTCCGTAGTTGCCCATTCGGTACGTCTTACGACCCTTTGATTCAACTCAATTGCAATTCGTTCCGGAGCAAGCTCGAGCGTGTCGATCAGCTGCGCCAGGGAAGAGCCGTCAGCCACTTCTCTTTTCTCACCATTAAGCAGCAGCCACAAAGTTTCTCTTCCTTTGTTAGCCAGGATGGATGACACGGCGCAATTCAGTTTCATGGCCCTCGAATACTGCCCTGATCAAGATCGCCGCGCGCCCGGACTTGAAGGACGGAATCTTGGTGGCCACTGCGGCTACCCCATCGCTATGAGTTTTTGCCGAATACAACTGCGGGCGGAACGTCGTACCTAATACCTTTACTGAAACGGCAGCCTTAGCAACAGCCTTTTCCTGATTGCCGCTGCGCCAACCGACCATCACCTTCACAGTGATCGTCTGGCCGGACTTAAATTCGTGTCGCCCAAGCAGTGTGATACGCAAGCCCTCTGTAGCTTGCGGAAAGTCTCCCATCACGCTTTGGCGGCGTTGGTCGTGAACTGAATAAAGCTCATTCTCGTCCAGGGGAGTTGTGACGTATTCAGACGGCGGCGAAAGCTTTTCTTCGATTGTCAGATCCGCAGTTTCGTCGAAGGCCGCTTCCGTTTGGGTTTCGGCAGCCAGTCGTTCTCTTTCGGTATCGTAAGCGAGCCGCTGCTCAGCAAGGGCCTCGAACTCCTGTTCGCCGCGCAATATTTCCAAATCCGGCTCAGGCTGCAACTCAGATTCCGGCTCTAACTCAGATTCCGGCTCGGTCTCCGCTTCCGGCTCAAGCTCTAACTCTGGCGCTAACTTCGACTCCTTTTCTAACTCCGGCTCCTGCTCGGGCTCCCGAGGCGGTGCCACCACCGGCGGCGCAGCCTCAACTCGCGCACCTGACATTCGCTTCAAGTCTTCAATACGGCCGGCGTGAATCGCAGCGCAAATCAGCTTGTGCTGGCGCGTCAACCTCTCACTTAAGGCTTCGTCGCTAAAACCAGAGGCAATCAGGTCCTCATAACGCGCTCGCTTGCTGGCCAGGATCGCGCCGCCCGAATAAACGAGCGACAGAATCAAGGGCGTCTCCAGACCCTTGTCCTCCGTTTGCACGTGATAGACGACGCCATCGTGCTCAATGTCCGTATTGAATCCTGTGATCACTATAATTAGAGAAGAATCAAAGTGGAGACGCGCGCGCACGAATTCAATGCCTGCGCACGAAGTTAGACCGACGTTAACATATGAATTTTTGCACGGTCAATTGTCATTTCTATTACAATTTTGCGCGAGATAACGTTGCTTGACACTCTCGATCCACTTCGACTACGATTCAGCTTGTACAATGATTCTCAATCTGGACGTCAGCATGTCGGTCGCCGTTACAACGGCTTCAGACATGCATCGGTCTGGCTGTTCCGGATGCGGCTGAGCTAAATGCCCTTTCGCTATTACGACTACCTGCCAATCCTCCTGATCTTTATCGTGGCCGCAGGTTTCGCTGTCGGCAACATCTTCATTTCTCAGTTCATCGGCCAGCGCAAGCGGACGCGCACCAAGATGATGCCGTACGAGTGTGGCAAGGATCCCGTGGGCGACGCACGCCAACGCTTCTCGGTGAAGTTTTACCTGATCGCGATGCTCTTCATTCTGTTTGATATTGAAGTCATCTTTCTCGTCCCCTGGGCTGTAGTTTTCAAGACGCTTTCGGCTCCGGCTTTTGGCCTGGCGAACCTGATCTACTTTGAAATGATCATCTTTATCGCATTGCTCCTGGTGGGTTACGTGTACGTGATCAAAAAGGGGGCATTTGATTGGAATGAGCGTGCCCGGCTCGAAGCCGAAGCCGAAGCGCGCCTACTTTCCGATGTGGAGCAGGCGCATATCCGCAGACGGAAAACAGCCGCGTGATCTTGGAGTTTTAATGGGTCTAGAAAATGTAATTTCCGCAGCGCTCCCCGAAGTTCTGACTACGCGTCTGGATTCATTAATAAACTGGGCGCGCAAGTCTTCACTTTGGCCGGCGACTTTTGGCTTAGCCTGCTGCGCCATCGAGATGATGAACGCAACTTCTTCGCGCAACGACCTGGCGCGATTTGGTTCTGAAGTATTTCGCGCCAGCCCGCGCCAGGCGGATGTGATGATTGTTTCTGGCCGCGTGTCGCGCAAGATGGCCCCAGTGCTGCGCCGGATTTACGATCAGATGCCTGAACCGAAGTGGGTGATCTCGATGGGAGCTTGTGCTACGTCGGGAGGAGTGTTCGACAATTACGCAATCGTCCAGGGGGTCGACAAGATTGTGCCGGTGGATGTCTACATTCCCGGATGCCCGCCGCGTCCGGAGATGCTGATTCATGCGGTGATGATGCTTCAGGACAAAGTTATGAAGGAGTCGTCCCGCGATCGCCGCGACGTCAGCGACGAAGAAGCTCGCGCCGCTTTTGTTCCCGGCACGCTCCCCGTAACCGATGGCTCCACTGCACGTCAGAATGTATTACCGGAATCACGCCCCTACACGATTGCCTCCAAACATGAGCGCCGGCGCTCGTCGTAAGCCGCGGATGTCTAAGTTTGATGTCGACTGATTCAAATAGTGATCTGCCACTGGCAGAACCAGCCCCCCCAAGTTCAATCCAGAAAACGACGCCGTCCCAGTTAGTGGCGGCGTTACAGTCTGAACATCCGGAGTGGATCACTCAAATCACAGAGGCGCTCGGCGAAGTTACTGCTCTTGTGCCACGTGAGCAGATAGTAGCGGTGTGCTCGTATCTAAAGACCGCGCCTGACGCTCGTTTTGATTTTCTGGCAGATCTTTGCGGAGTCGATCGCGGGGTGGAGGAGGAACCACGTTTTGAAGTCAACTACCACCTTTTCTCGACGACAAAGTTTCACCGGCTCCGGCTGAAAGTGGTAGTGAACGAAGACGATGCTCGAGTGCCAACGGTTTCCGGCGTATGGCGCACCGCGAATTGGCATTAGCGCGAAACTTTCGATCTGATGGGTGTTATTTTCGAAGGACATCCGGACCTGCGTCGCATTCTCTTGCCGGATGACTGGCAAGGTCATGCACTGCGAAAGGATTTCCCTTTACGGGGGTACGAGCCGTACTCCTTAAAGTAGTTTCGAGTTTCGAGTTTCAGGTTTCGAGTTAAGACGCTCGAACGTGAAACTCGAAACTCGAAACTCGAAACTTATGAGCGTAAGCCTTCCGCCCCAATTCGACGTCGTGGATCGACCGCTCGATTCGCAGATGACGATATCGATGGGACCGCAGCATCCGTCGACACACGGCGTGCTCCGTCTGGAGCTGGTAATTGACGGCGAGATGGTTGTCAAAGCGACGCCAGACATTGGGTATCTCCATACCGGCATGGAGAAGCTCTTTGAATATAAGAAGTATCAGCAGGGGATCGTAATCACCGATCGCATGGATTACCTGAATCCACTCGGCAACAACCTTGCTTATGTCATGGCCGTCGAGCGGTTGCTGCAAATCGAAATTCCCGAACGCGCGCAAACGATTCGAGTTCTTATGTGCGAGTTGCAGAGGATCGCTTCCCATCTTGTTTGGCTAGGCACGCACGCGCTAGATATTGGCGCGATGACGGTCTTCTTCTATTGCTTCCGCGAACGCGAGAAGATTCTCAACTTGATAGAAGCGGCATCGGGTGGCCGATTAACACCTTCGTATTTTCGCATCGGCGGTTTGATGATGGACCTGCCGCCCGGTTTTGAGCGCCGCGTGCAACAGTTTCAGGATGGTTTCCTGGAGTCAGTAGACGAATTCCACACACTGCTTACAGGTAATCGAATCTTTCAAAAGCGCACTCGTGAGGTCGGCGTCATTTCCGCGGCCGACGCGATCGATTGGGGGTTGTCAGGACCCTGCTTGCGTGGCAGTGGCGTGGCTTTGGATATTCGCCGGGCCAATCCTTATACGGGTTATGAGCACTACGATTTCGAAGTGCCAACTGAATCAGATGGCGATGTGTGGGCCCGCTACCTTGTGCGCATGCGCGAAATGAAAGAGTCGCACAAGATTGTTACGCAGGCCCTCGCGCGTTTGCAGCCGGGACCCGTGAAAGCGGATGCGCCGAAAGTCGTCCTTCCCGATCGCGAAGCAATGAAACAGCACATGGACGCGCTGATTCATCACTTCCTGATTGTGGCTGAAGGATTCGACGTGCCTGCCGGCGAGGTCTATTTCCCTATTGAAGCTTCGAAAGGCGAGTTGGGCGTTTACGTGAAGTCGGATGGTGGGCCCAAACCTTCACGCGTGCACTTCCGTGGTCCGAGTTTTGTAAATTTGTCGGCCCTCCCGCACATGTCGGAAGGCGCGATGATCGCTGATGTCGTAGCGATTATTGGGTCATTGGATATTGTGCTCGGGGAAATTGATCGATAGTAAAACTTTGAGCTTGGTACTTTGTGCTTCGTACTTTGATTTTTTACCGGGACCTTTAATCGTCCATTAGGTAATAAAAGTTCAAAGTTCTAAGTACAAAGTTCAGGAAACAAAGACACACACGATGAGATGACTACGCCCTTAGTTAAGATTCAACCGCTCTCGCAACCCGTCGACATCTCCGGCGAGCCGGCGAGCTTCTCTCCTGAAGTAGAGGCGGAGATCGATGCTCATCTCGCGAAGTATCCGGTAATGCGTTCCGCAATCCTGCCGCTCATGTTCATCGTGCAGCGCGAGCGCGGTGGTTATCTTGATGCACCGGGCGTTGCGTATTTAGCGAAACGACTGGCCTTGCGCATTACGGACATCTGGGAAGTTGCGACCTTCTACTCGATGATCAATACCGAGCCGGTTGGTCGTTACCACATTCAGATTTGCAAGACGCTCTCCTGCAAAATCATGGGCGAGCCGAAGATCACTGAGTACGTTTGCAAGAAGTTAGGCATTAAACCAGGAGAGACGACCGCGGACGGGCGTTTCACGGTTTCGCTGGTTGAGTGTCTGGGTTCGTGTGGCACAGCCCCGATGTTCCAGATTGGCTTTGATTACCACGAGAATCTGACTCCGGCGAAGGTCGACCAGATTTTGGATTCACTGCAGTAACGTTTAGAAAGTCTTTCTACAAAGGTTATGCGGATAGAAGCCATAGGGTGTGAACCGCTCCAGCTTGCGCGCATGCATCTGGAGAACTCTGCATCCCTCGAAGTGTATCGTCGAAACGGTGGCTATCAGGCTCTTGAAAAGGTTTTGACCTCGATGTCGCCGGACGACGTGATCAATGAGGTGAAGAAGTCTGCATTGCGCGGCCGGGGCGGCGCCGGCTTTCCTACCGGCATGAAGTGGAGCTTTGTGCCCAAGGATTCGCCGAAGCCAAAGTATGTAGTCTGCAACGCCGACGAATCTGAACCTGGCACGTTTAAGGATCGCTACCTGATGGAGCGCGATCCGCACATGCTGATCGAAGGCATACTGATCGCCGCCTATGCTCTGGGGGCCAAGACCAACTACATCTATACGCGGGGCGAATACAAATACCTGATCGACATTATGGATCGAGCGCTCGCGGAAGCGCGTGCGGCCGGATTGCTCGGAAACAATATTCTCAAGTCCGACTTCTCGAGCGAGATTCACACACATACGGGCGCGGGCGCTTACATCTGCGGTGAAGAGACCGCGCTACTTAGTTCCCTCGAAGGAATGCGCGGACATCCGCGAATGAAACCACCCTTCCCTGCTGTCTCGGGTCTCTACGCTGCTCCGACCGTAGTCAATAACGTTGAGACGCTCACTGCTGTCCCGGACATCATCAAGATGGGTGGCGAGGCGTATCAGAAGCTGGGCACCGAGAAGAGTGGCGGCACTAAGCTCTGGTCTGTTTCCGGGCACGTTAATCGCCCCGGCGTGTATGAACTTCCCATGGGCTACGACGACATGGAGAAGTTTATCATGGAAGATTGCGGCGGGATTATTGCAGGACGAAAACTCAAGGCTGTGATTCCCGGCGGCTCGTCGGTCTACATCATGCGTGCCGATCAAATCATCGGCAAAGATGTGCGCATGGACTATGAAGGTTTGGTGGCGGCAGGTTCGATGGTCGGCTCAGGTGGCTTTATCGTCATGGACGAGACCGTCGACATCTTTGAATCGACTAAGAACCTTACCGAATTTTACAAACACGAGTCGTGTGGCTGGTGCACCCCGTGCCGCGAAGGCACTGATTGGCTCGTAAAAATCTTTAAGCGGATCGCGAGTGGAAATGGACGACCTGGAGATGCGCAGTTGATGCTCGACCTTTGCGACAACATCGAGGGTAAGTCTTTCTGTCCCCTCGGAGACGCGGCCGCCTGGCCGATTCAATCGGCGATCCAAAGATTTCCCGAAGACTTCAAACGACGACTGATGGGCAGCAACGGCGACCGGGTGGTTTAGCCGGGAATATAAATAAATGTCGGCTGAGTTAATCAAGGTCACTATCAACGAAAAAGACTTTCAGGTCGCCAAGGGTGCGCGGCTTATCGACGTCTGCCGCGAAAAGGGCTTCGACATTCCTTCGTTTTGTTACTACGCCGATCTGGCTCTTCAGGCTTCGTGCCGCATGTGCCTTGTGCGCATCGAGAAGATGCCCAAGCTGCAGACCTCCTGCACAATCATCTGCACCGATGGCATGGTAGTCACGACGCAGAGTGAAGAAGTGGAGAAAGCCCAGCGTGGAATGATGGAATTCCTGCTCGCCAATCACCCCCTCGATTGTCCCGTTTGTGACCGCGGCGGTGAGTGCGAGCTTCAGGAGATGGCTTTTAGCTGGGGCAACCTC
>DASSCX010000231.1:0-7177 GCA_035697425.1 Pyrinomonadaceae bacterium
GGCTGTCCGCCGCCCGCGTTGCAAGACACTCTGCGCGCGAGCCGTTCAGCCGGAATCTTCTACGCCGTATCTGCGGGAAACGATGGCGGTGAAGGTCCTGTTTTCATCTGCAATAGCATCTACCATCCGCTAGCTCGCTACCCCGAAGCATTCACCGTGGGCGCAACAAACTACACCACAGATGCAATCGCTGACTTCAGCAGTCGCGGCTCAGTCCTCGGTGACCCAACGGCGCCCGCGGGTTTGCTCAAGCCGAACATCTCGGCGCCTGGTGTGAGCATCCGTTCAGCACTGCGCGATGGGAGTTATGGAAGCCTGAGTGGGACCAGCATGGCCGGCCCGCACGTCGCCGGTTTAGTGGCACTGTTGATCTCCGCAAACCCGAAACTGGAAGGCCTAATCAATCGTCTTGAGGACATCATCGAACAGACGGCAGTTCCCAAAACAACCACGGAAGGGTGTGGGCTCGATTCACCGACAGCGGTGCCGAACAACACATTTGGATGGGGTCGGATTGATGCATGGGCGGCCGTACTCGAAGCCCTGCCGCCTAAAGCTGAGAATGATTTTGCGGTGACGCCGCAACGGACTGCGGTGACGCTTAGCGTTCTGGCCAATGACACTGATCCGGATGGTGATCAGTTAACAATCACATCCGTCGGCGCGGCGCTTCATGGAACCGTTACGAACAATGGGAACGGCACGTTGACGTACCTGCCGGAAACGAATTTCAAAGGCATTGACACGTTCGTCTACACCATCTGTGCGCCAGAAGGCTGCTTAACGGCAAGCTCAACGGCCGCTGTAACAGTAGATGTACGCGCGAAAAGGAAATGATTTTCGAACGATCAGTCCAAAGTCTAAAGTCTAAAGTCCAACGTCAGGTCTCTGGACTGTGAAATGGACTTTGGACTTTGGTCCCTAGACTTTGGACTTTGGACCTTGGACCTTGGACCTTATTTCAAGGTTAGCGCCTTTGCCGCGACTGCCGCGTCTAGCAATCCCACTACATCCGGCAATGTCACGGTGCCGTAATACCAGGAACCGGCTGCGGCCGCTTCGGCATAAACAGCTTTGTAGATGTCGTAGTAGCTTTTCTGGCCATCGACGAAGTTAAAAACTTCATCGCGCATCAGTCCATGCAGATTGTGACGGAAGCGCACCTTACCTCGGTTCTCAAAATACTCTTTGATCCCCGCAGCGTTTTGCGGAATCTTTTTTGCTGCCGTTGCTTCCTCGGGGCTCAAGCGGATAACGGGGGGACGAGAGCCACGAAGTTGCGCGAAGTACGTCTCGAGGTCCGCGACGAGCTGTGCGCCGTTGCGTTTCATGTTCGCCTGCAATTCGTCAATCCCACCATTTGCTTTGCTGTTGCCTTTGGCGAAGACGCGAATCGTATTGAGCGCATGCAGCTCGCGTTGCAGGCCTTGCTCGATCAGGAAATTCGCTTCCTTCCAATTGTCGGCGCCCGGCTTCCCTTCCCGGAGCAGATCCAAAGCCACTCGCAAATCATTCGCGAGCCGCTTGGTTCCCTGGGTATAGGTTTCCGCGCTGAGTCGCGGAACATCGTCGGCGGTGGCGCGGGAAAGGAAATAGGCAATCGAGCCGATTAGGAAGTTATTTCGTCGCAATTGCGTCTGATCGATCTGCCAAAGATCATCGTCAGATGAGTGAATGTAGTTGTCGTCCCAGTTTATGAGCGCTACTGCGGGCGTATTGATCGGACCATCGAGAAAAGTCATGTGGTCGGAAGAACCGAACCAGGGGACGAAGCGAGCGTTGTAACCCTGGCGCGAACCACGAGTGGAATAGAGCGGTCGGGTAAACGGACGTGGCAGACCTCCCTGGCGGCTGGCGGCGAGAAAAGGATTGTTCGTGTTGATGAGATAGGTACCGACTGATTCGAAAATCGCGTCGAGGTAGGAAGTCCGCGAATGCGGCGCCAGTATCAGATGCTGCACCCGACTTCCCAATGCGAGATTGGCGCCCGTCATGTCCTGATGAACGTTCGCCAGGAACTTTTTTGGTTCTTCAGGGTTGTCCTGGAAGTAACGGTACTCGGAATAGATCTCATCGGTCCACCAGAAACGAATGTCGCGAGTGGGACGCGGCATCTTGCCTTCCGAGATTAGTTTGTTGAAAGTGCGTGCCAGTTCCAGCAGGTTACCGCAGCCACTACCGTCGTCGTTGGCTGAACCCTGCTCTTCCTGCAAGTGGGCCGTCAGAATAATCTGCTGGTCGTGGATCGAACTTCCCTTAATCCAGCCTTCAACAAAGCCGGTGCGTCCCGGCGTCGGCTTAATCTCAGTATCAACCTTTGCCCTAAGCACGACGCGACCACCTTTTGTGCGTTTGCCGGTCGCCAAATAGTCCTGCATAGCATCAGTCGCCAAAATGCGTCGCAGCGTATCGCCTTTGCGTGGCGATAGAGCAAAAGCAAACGTGCCCTGCTTCCCCGCAGGTGGGTTAATGCCGATACGCGTCCAGGCAATCTGATCCGGAAAATCCATCGCGCTGCGATTTTCGGACGTCGTGTAGCTAACTACGCCTACCGCGCCGCGAGCGTAGACAGCGTTTTGCACGGCAGCGCCAGGTTGCGCACTCGTTAAGACGATTTTTCCTGCTACATTAAGTCCCTGCAAACTTGCTTCGGAAGCATCACCGATATAAACGAGCTCAGCCGTTACATCTGCGTCGTGACTGCCATCTGCAAGATAAACCGCATGTTCGCCAATGTCGGCGAGTTTCACCTCAACTGGCTCCACCATCCACAACTCCGCACTCTTCGCCGTGTAGTTCGGGCCAGGCAGCGGCTGTTCAATAAAACGAACGTCAGTGAGTCCGGCTTCCTTCGCGGCAGCAACGACGTAGTCTGCGGCTTTGAAGAAGCCATCCATCCCGGAGTCACGGTGCCAGTGCGAGAGCCAGCGAATGTGTTCAAAAGCACGATCGCCCGAAATCTCATTGGCCAGCATGTTGATCTCACCGTCTGAAAGAAAGGGAGTAGTTTGCGCGGGTAGACTAGTTAATGGAGACAGAGTCAGAACGAAGAACATGAGGGACGCAATAAGTTTTTGCTTGAACATGATTGTCCTTTCGCTTATTTCGCATTTCCTAATTTGCGGGGAGTTGGTGATCGGTGCGAATCAATCGTCGGTATCCAGCCGTTCGTATGCCAGGACCAGTTCTTCCATTGCTATATCTGTTCCCTTGGCATTCAACGATCCACTTACGTGTTTCGTGATCCTGGCTTTCTCGAGTTTCCATTTCTGCAGCGGGCGATGATTTTCATCCTGAAGCCAAACAACGACCGTACGCCGGGCCAACTTGTTCGACTTATCTTCTTCTAGCCAGCGGGACAAACTTAAGCGGTTTATAATCCCGCGCTTTAGAGTCAGGGTTCCGGTTCCGGCAAGCAACGCTGCTTTCTCGTTTCTATCAACCAGACTGCACTCCTGGAAGCCCGCGTCGACCGCATGCACTCCGGCGTGACCCAGGTCGACCAGAAAGTTAAACTGTGAGTAGGAAGGCTTCAAACTCATCAGGTGTTTCTTCATGGATCAGTTCTGCTGGCCGTCCATTGCCCGATGCGGAAGATTACAAACTCGGCGGGTCGCACCGGTGCGATGCCAATCAGGCAAATCAGACGACCATGATCTATATCGGCTTGAGTCATTGTCGATCGATCGCATTTGACGAAGTAAGCTTCTTCAGGTTTCACTCCCATCAGTGCGCCCGATCTCCATTCCAGCAGGAGAAAATCCTCAATCGCACTGCGCACGTTTGCCCAGAGAATTTCGCCATTCGGTTCGAAAATAGCCCACTGAGTCCCCTTGTCAATCGAGTGCTCGAGGTACGCAAGGTACCGCCGCACGTTCACGTACTTGAATTCGGGATCGGAACTCGCGAGGCGCGCACCGAAAAGCCGAAAACCGCGGCCTGGGAAAAAGCGAAAACAGTTAATGCCTTCTCTATTTAGAATTCCCTGCCGCGCCTCGTCCAGGATTAGCTCAAGACCCGTTGCTCCCTTCACCACTTCATTGGCGGGCGCCTTGAAAACACCACGCTCCTCATCCACGCGCGCGTAAATTCCTGCAACGAAGCCGCTCGGCGGCAAACTGATCTCCGTCTGCGTAAGCGGGTCGAGCACCCGAATCCAGGGATAATAGAATGCCGCATGCTTCGAATCGATCAATCCCCGCGTAGCGCGGACCTCGGGCATCGTTTGCTTATCGCCCGAATCAACCACGGCAATTCGATAACTCGTGCGCTCTGCGTGGGCAACCAAGCCGGCGTTGATAGCGTTAGCGCGGTCGCTATTGTTCTGGTATCCCGCGGTAGCCCCGGGAACTGCGACAATCGACACCTCGTCCACAAGTTCAAGCGCAGATAAACCCGTTCGCAAGTCATCCTGTTCAGTGGCACGTCCCAGGTATTCCTCAACCCCAGGAAGTTGTCCGTCGTTGCCACCGCTCAACTCAGCAGTGCGACGAATGCTGAACCCGTCATCGTTAAGCCAATCCGGCTCTTTGAACTTCGTAGTATCCGCCGGTTCACCTGAACCTGCGCCGCTAAGGATCGTCTCAATTACATCAACCCCAGTAACCATCTCCGCTCCAACCAGAATCACGAGCGGCAAATCTCGTGATCTGATTCCCTCAGGGTTTTGTGCGAAGCAACCGGACAAAGAATCCGATCCCTTCGCATTCATGTGATTAGGGTCAGGCGCGATCCTGTCCCAAACATACGTCCCGCCATCAGGCGACGCGACGGAAATTTTTACTGTTGCTATTCGAACTTGCGCCTGGAGGTCGTTGGCCACGCGCCACAGTGATTTAATACCCGATGAGGCGGAACTGTTGAGGCGCCAATCGTCGCTGTCTGCTGACGGTCCTTTGCCAAACAGCCAGGTCTGCTCCTCTTCGCTAAACAGTGCGCGGTAAAAGTCGCCGTGGCGCGTTGAGTCCTGCAGGGCCGTGTTACTGATCCAGACAGTGTCGTAATTGCCAAGGCCTGCCGCAGTCAGTTTTCCAGTCTCTCCGGCCAGAAGGTTTTCGTGCAGATTAAGTTCCATGGTCACCACCATGTTGCCGGCTGCGCCAGGAAAACGCGCGCGCAGCAAAATCGATTTCGTTTCCCGATGTTGGTAGCTATCGAGAGTGAGCAGGGCTCGCGCGTGACCATCGGCATATGAGTCGCCAACCTTGTTGGAATCGCTTTCCGAGATGAATTCGGATGGACGTTGATAGGTCGTTTGCGTGTTGGCAGGCCCGGAAATAGAACTGCTTAAAAGCGGCCGGAAGGTTCGGGCAACATACAGTCGTTTCCCTCCCTCTTCGAAAAAGGCTCGAGCGGCATGCCATTGGTAGTTACTGATCACGCCCGCTCCCGCAAACTTCAGCGGTTGGCCATTCCCATACACGCGTTCAAATTCGAAAAGATTAGTAACGACGTGGGGCGGCATGTCTACGGGACCAAAACGAGTCGGTCCCACAAACCCGGCGGTGCTTGTACTAACGCCTTCGATCGGGTGAGCTCGAAAGGAGGTCTCTTCGATGTGAACTCCGGGGAAAGGATCGTCAGGCATAAACTCTCCTTAACTGAACGGCGCGAGGAGCTGAAGCGATTCTATTGACGTCTGGGCTGGCTTTGAGACTTAGTGCATATTGAAAGGGCCACCATGCGGTTCGGGCGCTAAATTGGGCCGGCCAGAATCCTGCAACACCTCGTGCAACTCGAGAACATTGGCTTTTGCGTACGCATCACGCGGCAATGTTGCCGACTGAGCGTGCCCTTTCACGAACTCGTCCGAACGCACCCAATTGAGAAAATCCTGGCGACTGTTCCAGATGGTGAAAACCACGTAGGGATCACCCTCATTGACGGGGCGTAACACTTGGTTTGAGATGAAGCCTTCCATCTGGTCGACCAATCCTGCGCGTTCGCGAAATACTTTTTCGAATGCGTCAGCAAACTCTGGCTTCACATACAGACGATTGGCTACAGTGATCATGGCTGCATTCCTTTGCTACCTGGTGAAAGTTACATCATAACATCGTGTCACTTGGATCGTTCGAAAGCGATGGGATTGTGAACGCTTAAAAGAAAAACAGGCGGATTGTTGACGCGCGATCTGGGCCCCACTATATTCGGAACGGCCTGAACCATTAGCTTGTAGCTGCTGATGAGGTCGGACCCGAACGGGGGAAGCCTTGCACGTATTCTAGATACGCGAGGCTTCTTCCGTTTCTTATTTGGATTGAGTAGTAAAGAAACTGTCTAGTTTGAGTAAATGTTTACGGCGTGACTCCGCGGTAATTCAAACTATATAAGTTTGCGTAAATCATTGCCGCGAGCTCTAGATCTAACATGCGAACTAAACAGTCTAGCTTTAACCTCCGATAAAACCCCTTGCCTTAAATTCGCACAAAACACCAACCAATCCTCCCGCGTGATCGAACGATTCTAATGCACTGCCACAGAGCCTGGGATTCAGGCAACCAAGGGTTGGGGTAAAAACCTTCGGAAACCCGTGAGTTTTGGACCAACCGAGCAAACGCTCGTGCTGGCATATGCATTGCTCAAGTTAACCTCAGTCACTTTGGGTTCAGCGTTGCGATTTTCGTTAAAGGAGATACTGAAAATGTTGTGGACAATTCTTGTGATTCTCTTGGTGCTTTGGCTTCTGGGTTTCATCGGCCATGTGGGTGGTAATTTAATTCACCTGTTGCTGCTGGTGGCGCTTGTCATTCTCATTATCAACCTAGTGTCTGGTCGTCGCGGGCCGGTAGTTTAACCGGTTAACGCAGTAAGTTTTGACACACGTGTTTGAAGCTGGGTCCTCGGACCTGGCTTCTTGCGGAGCCCTAGTGGCAACACTAGTGGTCCACAACAGGCAGCGCTTCTTCAGCAATGGGGAGGCGTTGCTGTTATATGACACGACCGCGACTCCGTGGTTGATTAGGGGGAAACTAAAATGGCCGCCACTAAAGGGCGGAAGGCTTCCAAAGGCCGGAAGACTTCCACTTCAAAAACCCGTTCCGCTGCTTCCAGGAAAGCTGCGGGAAAGAAATCGAGAAAGAAGACATCAGCGAGAGCCTCTAAAAAGTCTGTGGTTAAATCCGCGACTAAATCTTTGCGTTCGGCCGCCAAGAAATCGAGCGGCAAGAAGGGTGGC
>DASSCX010000232.1:0-10902 GCA_035697425.1 Pyrinomonadaceae bacterium
GCTCGCCCCTTTACGTGGCTGTAAATTAAACCGCCAAGAGCCGTGTATGGGACTGCGCGTTGCGGCGTTTGATGTTAGCCCGGCTTTTCAAAGCCGGGTGAGAAATGAGTTGCGCGCCTCGCGTCGCGTGAGCGACGTTTGAATCTTCGCTACGCGACGACCTCATTAATCGTAGCAGTTCCCGGCGTTAAAACGCCGGGCCCAAGTCATTACGACGCTCCACGTCGAAATCCTAATCCTTGATCAGAAGACATTGTCATTCACCCGCAACGCGGATCTCATCAAGGATCTCGTAGAGCGAAGCCGCATCGCTGCGCGAGGTCTGGCGAGCAGAAGGCAAAGCCAACACCCGTTTTGTTGTGATTCGCTCGCGCCGGCGCAACGACAATTCATCGCCGGTTTTAACTGTGGTGGCAGCTTTCGCGACTTTGCCGTTAACCAAAACCAAACCTGCATCACACATTTTTTGGGCCACGGTCCGACGCAGGCACAGCCGGCTACTTTTAAGAAATAGGTCCAACCTCATCGGCAACCAAAAAACCCGGGCTGGCTCGATGCCACCGCCCGGGTTTTTTCGAACATGTCACGTAAGCTAGCTCTTCTTTTTAGCTGCTGGTTTGGCGCTCTCACTTGCAGCGGCCTCTGAAGAAATTTTAAGGAAGGGCAACACTGCTTCCTGATAGTCTTTGGCAACGTTGACGTACGCGTCGTTGCGCAAAGTTTGCAGGTAAGCATCGCGTTCTTTCGGTGCGCGTTCGACAGTAATTGCCTGCCGCACTTGATCTTCATTGAAAGTCGCCGTAGTCGAGCCGGGATTCCGCTCATCCACGCGGAATATCTGGAAACCGTCATTACTTCTCAGCGGCTCACTGATACCACCGACCTTAATGTTCTTGATCGCCACCGCAATGTCTTCGCGCAACTGCGGGGTTTCAAACCTGCCCACCTTTCCCTTGTTCTGTGGCGCGACGCGCACGCCATTCACTTCACGTTCAGAGTTAGTTGCAGCTACCGACCCGAAATCCGCGCCCGCCCGAAGTTGCGCCACTAATTCCAGCGCCTTGGCTTTTACGTCAGCTTCGTTCTTACCGGCGAACGTCAGATAGATTTCCGAGATGACCACGTTCTCAGGCTTGAGGAACTTCTCGCGATTCGCTTCAAAATATTTCTTCAGCTCATCCATTGTGACGCTAAAGTAGATCTTCCGATCAACTTCCTGCTGCATCACCGCCTGCTTCATGATTTCGTTGCGCAGGGTCTGGCGTGTCAGAACCGGATCCAGTCCGCTTTCTTTCATCGCCTGGTCGAGCTTTTCAATCGTGGTGATGCCCTGTTCCTTGGCGACATCCAGCATGCGGCGGTTTACTTCCGCTTCAACTTCAGCTGAAAGTTCAAGCTCTTTGCCTTTTTGTAATAAGAGCCGCTCGTTGATGAGCGTGGCGATCAGTTCGGCTTTGCGCTTGTTTACCTCTTCCGTGGCCTGTTGGGCGCTCATGCCATTCTGCTTCAACGTCTCAATCCGTTCCTTACTCTCGCGCTTAAGCATCGAAAGTGTAATCACGTCTTCGTTCACCTGCGCAATCACTTCATCGACGACTGTCAGCTCAGCTTCCTGCGCCTTGACTGTCGGTACTGCGAGCATGAATAAGGCAAAAGCGGAGACAGTCGCCGCCTTTAAAATAGTGAATTTGGCTTTCACGAAAAGTACTCCTATAAATCTTGGTTTGATTATTCGTTCTCGTTAACTTTAAACAAGGGCCCGATTCTAATCGCCGAGGCGAAGTTCGAGCAATGCGTCACGCGCCACTTGCAATTCGCTGTCAGCCTGCGAATCTTCCAGATTGAGGCGCAGCACCCCGGCCGGCGTAAAGATCGAGTTCTCGCCGCGGCTCACAAATTCAGTAAGCTTTTCCGGTGAAATTCGGGCATTTTCGCTAAACTTGATCGCTATTCCTTCCGCTGTTTTGTCTATCGAAAGCACCCCAATTTCTTCGGCCAGGCGTCGCAAGCGCGCATACGCAAAAAGATCTTCCACCGGTTGAGGTAAACGCCCGTAGCGATCCTCTGTCTCGCGGCGAATGTTGGCGAGCGTCTCTTCGTCCCGGGATGATGACACTCGCTTATACGTCCGCAAGCGCTGGCCCATGTCCTGAATGTAATCCTCAGGAATCGCTACGTTGACACCCAGATTGATCGAGACACTCGTTTCGTCTTCAACCTGCTCGCCGCGCAACTCAGCCACGGTCCGTTCCAACATTTGCGTGTAAAGATCGAAACCCAGAGCGTCCATATGGCCTGACTGCTGGCCTCCAAGAAAATTGCCGGCGCCGCGCAATTCGAGATCGAGTGCCGCGATCCGAAAACCGGCACCCAGGTCTGAGAACTCTCTGATCGCCGCGAGCCGCCTGCGGGCTATCGGCGTGAGCTCATGCTCGCTGGGGATCAGCAGGTAGGCATATGCCCGCCGGCTGGAACGACCTACCCGTCCGCGCAACTGATAGAGCTGAGAAAGACCGTAAGTATCGGCGCGGTTTATGATGATCGTGTTGGCACGGGGGATGTCTATTCCGTTCTCGATGATGGTGGTTGCAACCAGAACATCATATTTGTGCTCAATAAAATCGAGCATCACCTGCTCCATTTCCTTCTCGTTCATCTTGCCATGACCCACCACCAGGCGGGCCTGGGGCACGATCCGCTGCACAAGCGCGGCAATCGTTTCGATGGTTTCAACTCGGTTATGAATTAAGAAAACCTGGCCGCCGCGCGCCAACTCTAATTCAATGGCTGATTTGATGACGTTCTCCGAAAACTGAACCACCTGAGTTTGAATCGCGAGACGATCTCTGGGCGGGGTCTCGATCAATGACATGTCGCGCAGGCCAGTCAAAGACATGTTCAGGGTACGGGGGATTGGCGTAGCCGAAAGCGTCAGTACATCCACGCGCTTTTTCAACTGCTTTAACTTTTCCTTGTGAGCGACACCAAAGCGTTGCTCTTCATCGACAACTACCAGGCCAAGATCCTTGAAGCGCACGTCTTTTGAAAGTAGCCGGTGCGTGCCAATCACTACATCAACCTCGCCTGACTCCACCCGTTTAACGATTTCTTTTTGTTCCTTTGCGGAACGGAAGCGCGAAAGCAATTCCACCTTCACAGGAAAGGGAGCAAAGCGAGCGCGCAACGTGTCGTAGTGCTGATAGGCCAGCACGGTTGTCGGCGTCAGGATTCCTGTCTGCTTTCCTTCCATCACCGCTTTGAACGCGGCACGCATTGCGACTTCGGTTTTGCCATACCCCACATCGCCGCAAAGGAGACGATCCATCGGGGTCGGTTCCTCCATATCGCGTTTGACATCTTCGATGGCGGTTTCCTGATCAGGAGTCAATACATATTCAAAGCCGTCTTCAAACTCGCGTTGCCAGGGCGAGTCAACCGCGAAAGCATAGCCACCCACGAGCTTCCTTTCCGCATAGAGACGGAGCAGTTCATCAGCCATGTCGCGCATGGCGCGTTTCGCTTTGGCTTTGGTTTTCTGCCAACCGAGTCCGCCCAGCCGATCGAGCGTGGGCTGGTGTCCCTCAGCGCTCGAATAGCGTTGCACGAGATCCAAGCGCTCCACAGGAACGTAGAGCTTCGCCTCATCGGCATAAAAGAGCAGCATGAACTCGCCGCTACGGGGGCCGAGATCAAGCGTTTGCAAGCCACCAAAACGGGCAATTCCGTGATCGATGTGGACGACAAAATCGCCGACTTTCAAATCGCGAAAGTCAGAAAGGAAAGCGGCGGTCTTTAGCTTCTTCTTTTTCGCGCCAGCCTTCTGGGCCCTACCGTCAGCGGTAAGGGCCCGAAGCTCGAGCTGGGCGTCGCCCGCTTCATCAAAAAGATCACTCTCGACGTGGACAACAAGGTTCGCAGCAGGCAGGGCAAAACCGCTGCTGAGACGGCCAACGGTTACCGCGGTCAAACCGGCAACAGCTTCGCCCTTTAAATCTTCCGACTGAACCAGAAGCTGAGCATCGAGATCGTAGTCAAGCAGAATTTCGCGCACTCGCTCGGCTACCCCGAGACTCGGCATCACCAAAAGCGTGTTTGATCCGTTAACGCCACTGCCCTCAAGATCTGCGGCCAGGTCGCCAAGGCGGCCGTGGTAGCGCATTACTGACTGCGACTTCCATTCAATTTCGGGAACGCTTCCCACGCTCGGGAAAAGGAACAGCGGACGCCGCCGCGCACGGCTGCGACCGAGTTGCACCTGGGGCGCTTCCGCGTCGAGTTGCAACTCCTGATCGACATTCGCAGCCGCACGGCCGAGGGTGCGCAGTTCCAGGCGAGGCCTCTCGTCAAGTTTTGCGCGCAACTCAGCAGGAGTCAGATAAAGTTCCTCAGGAGCTAGACCGAGATCGTCAGCCGCGTCTGTCTCGTTAAAACGATCGGCCAGTGATTGGTAAACGTCGCCCAGGAACGAGTCGATGCCGGATGGCTCGTCAATTACCAGGATCGCATCCTTCAGATATTCGAATACGGATGAGTTTCGTTCGCGCACGAGTGGCAGCAGCCACTCCCAGCCGGTAAACGCTTCGCCTTCATCAGCGAACACCGTGCGATCGCGCAAGGAGCGCGCGAAGCGAGGCTCCGCCCAACGCTCCCGAGCAGCATCTGCCCAGGCCCTAAAATCGTCAGCAGTAACTGCCAGCTCACGCATCGGAGCGATTTCGACTTGTTTTGCTTGCGTGGTGGAAAGTTGAGTTTCGGGATCGAATTCGCGGATCGACTCGACTGTGTCGCCAAAAAATTCAAGCCGCACGGGGGCCACCGCCCCGGGAGACCAAACATCGAGGATTCCACCGCGCAGGGAAAATTCCCCGACACCGCTTACGGGATCTTCACGCACGTATCCAGAGGCGACCAACTTCTCAACTAACGCTTCCGGCGCATGTTCCTGGTCGCGTTGAAGCACCGTACCAAGCCCCGCGAGCGCAGCGGGTTTGACGGTCCTACGCGTCAGCGCGCGGGCAGTGAGGAGCACAAAATCCTGCGGGTGTTGCGTCAGGCGCCAGAGGGTCAATGCCCGCTTCTCAAGCGTCTCAGTATGCGGTGAGGAGCCGGCATAGGGATCGCTTTCCGAGGCCGGCAGTAGCAGGACATCGTTATCACACTCGGCTTTTCCGTGCAGCGCGCAGTACCAGAATCGCAGATCGTTTTCGAGCGGCTCCAGATCATGATTCGCCTGGGCCACGATCGCGAACAACTTCCCGGTCGCCTGTTGCAAACTGGCGAGCGCGAGCGCGCGGGCTGATCCGGTAACCAGGCCGCTGATTGAGATCACCTGCGCGCCGCGGGATACTTCGTTAACTAACCTTTTGAAATCAGCGGTCTCGCGGACGCGCTGCAACGCGCCGTGCAGAGCCGGTGATGTTTGAAACGTACTACTCATGGACTTCCGGCCGCGTGCCCTTTCTTAATAAACAACCGCGTCCACCAAACCTCCCGAAGCGACACGGAATGCTATTCGCGTTATTTCGTATGATTTTGTGGATCATAAATCTTAATGTGTTGAAGTTCCTCAATCAGTATCAACCTGCCTAACAGAACCTGGTTACTGACGCATCTTTTCAATAATCTTGGTTGTTGATGAACCCTCGATGAATGGAAGAGAGACTACTCGCCCACCTGCCGCTTCCACCTCCTCACGCCCGTGAATCTCATCAATTCCGTAATCGCCGCCTTTTACCAGCACGTCTGGCAAAAGTTTGCTGATCAGCGCACGCGGTGAAATTTCCTCGAAGATCGTTACATGGGTCACGTCGCGCAGGGCAGCCAACACCTCGGCTCGTTCGTATTGGTTAATAATCGGGCGATCGTCCCCCTTCAAGTCTCGCACAGCGCTGTCACTATTTATCGCCACGATGAGGGCATCTCCGAACGTGCGTGCCTGGGCCAGGTACCGCACGTGCCCAACGTGCAATAGATCAAAAACGCCGTTGGTGAACACAACGACTTTGCCGGCCGCGCGCAGACGTTGGCGCTCCCGAAGCAAATCTTCGTGGGTCATTAACTTCCCGCTCATTCAATTACCAATCTAGCACGAGGCGGGCGAGATTTCCGATTTCCAATTGTCGATCGCCGATGGCGATGGCATAACCGCCGAGACGCAGAGTCGCCAAAGACGCCAAGAGACGTAAAACAGTTAAAAGGTCTGACTCAATGGCCATTTGGAGCAGCTACCCTCAACTCGTGCTGAGACATGGATACCGCCTATGGGGCGAACGCAATAAGCTTTTGCGTTGTTATCTTCGCGTCTTGGCGACTCTGCGTCTAGGCAGTTACCCGTCCGCGGCGCTTAGGCGACTTTACGATACGTGCTGCGCGGGTTGGAGGCGGACGTTACCGCTCCCGTCCCGTACCGGTGGTGCCGGGCGTCGGACAACTTAACCGTTTCGCTCGTCTTTGCGTCTTGGCGACTTTGCGTCTTCGCGTATATGCCGATACCGGAATGGCAATCGCGATCAGCAATTGGCAATCGGCAATCAGCAGTCTGTATAATCACCGCCTTTGCTTGGGAGCATCTGAGACCTTGTCCACACCCTTTAATGAAATCACCGGCGAGAACGATCAAACGCAGGCGCGCCTCGAGCACCTCAAAGCGCTGAAACAACTCGTCGGCAATGTTTATCCTAACCGGTTCGTGCGCAGCGACATTGTTACGTTGGGCCGGGAAGATACCATTGCTGCTGTTGTCGAAAAATTTCACGACTTCGAACCGCAAACCACCGAAGGTCAGCGACCGGCCGCGGAAGCGATAGAACTCGCCAATCAACAACTCAACGCTATTACTGTACGGCTCGCAGGCAGGATTGCTTCCCCGCCGCGGGTAATGGGCAAAGCTGCGTTCGTACATCTGTCAGACGGCGTTGCTCGTTTGCAGATTTACATTCGCAAGGCGGATGCGAAAGCCGTCGATAATGCGACGCGCGAATTAATTGAAGCGGAAGGCAAGGGGTGGGAACTGTTCGAGCTGTTGGACCACGGCGACTTCATCGGCGCTGAGGGTTATCTCTTCATCACCAAGACCGGTGAGTTGTCAGTCCACGTCACCAGTTTGCAGTTTCTGGCAAAGGCGTTGCTGCCGATGCCGGACAAGATGCACGGCATTCACGATCCAGAGATTCGCCAACGTCAACGCTACGCCGATTTGATTGCCGGCAGTCTGAAACTCGAGCACCACGAGCATGAACTCAGTCCGCGTGAAGTCTTCGAGCGACGTTCTGCGATAATCAGGGAAATGCGCCGCTTCCTCGACGATCATGGTTACGTGGAAGTCGAAACCCCGATGCTGACGTCTAAAGCTACGGGCGCTGCCGCTAAACCGTTCGAAACGTTTCACAACGCGCTCAGTATTCCACTGTACGCGCGCATCGCGCCCGAGTTGTACCTGAAGCGGTTGCTGGTCGGCGGCTTTGAAAAGGTTTACGAACTCAATCGCAACTTCCGGAACGAGGGCATTGATCGGACGCACAATCCTGAGTTCACGATGTTGGAGTTCTACTGGGCCTACGCCGATGTGAACCAGATGATGGATTTTTGCGAGGACATGGTCCGCACGACCGTCTTTAAAGCGCTGGGGCACACGCATGCGCGCTATGGGGAGTTGGACCTAGATTTCGCGCAGCCCTTCCAACGATTGACGATGAAAGAAGCAATCAGAAAGTTTGGTGACGAAAAGATTGACCTTGATGTTTTGGACGGCGTGGCTATCGCGCAGCTTTTTGAGACGACGGCGGAACCACAACTAATCCAGCCAACATTTATTACGGATTTCCCCAAGACCATCTCGCCGCTTTCCAAAGCAGCGCCGGCCGATCCGGCTATTGCCGAACGCTTCGAACTCTTCATTGCAAACATGGAAATAGCGAACGGCTTCTCGGAGCTAAACGATCCGCGCGAGCAGTACGATCGCTTTCACGAGCAGATGCAGCAGCGCGAGCGTGGCGATGAAGAAGCGATGTTGATGGATGAGGACTACATCCGTGCCCTCTCGTACGGGATGCCCCCAGCCGCAGGCATCGGGATCGGCATCGATCGGTTAGTAATGCTGCTTACCAACTGCCAGTCAATTCGCGATGTGATCTTGTTTCCGCACATGCGGCCGGAGCGAAAAGCTGAGGCTGTTGGTACAGACGAAGCCAACGAAGGCAGTTAGGGTTCCGCCACCGCATTGTCGTAGCCGCTGCTGAAACAGTGGGCAGCTACTTAGGCGGTATTTTCTTGTTGATGAATTCCGACAGTTGTTGGGCCAGGTCGGGCGACTTAAGTTCCTGAAGGCGAGCGACGTGCGTGAGGGCGGCGTCGCGTTGACCTAGAGAGGCTCGCGCGAGACCGGCAAGATGGTGCGCCTCGGGCGAGTCCGGAGTCAGCTTGAGGGCATGTTCAGCCGATGCGACCGCCTCTTCGTATTTCTGTCCGCCGTAAAGCGCCTCGCCGAGGATTTCGTGCGCTAAGGCATTTTTGGGTTGACGTCCGATCACGCGGCGGATGTTCTGAGCGGCCTCTTCGTAGCGACCCAGAGCGTTGTAGACGAGCCCCAGCCGCAGTAGTGCAGGTATATATTCGGGATCGATCTGGAGCATGCCGCGGAAAGCCTCCTCCGCCTCCTTAAAACGGCCAGCACTGAAATGTGCCCCGCCTGCCGAGATGTAGGCACGCAACGCCCCGTCGAGCGTCTCGTTGGCGTCCTTCTGGTGCCCGAGCCTGATCTGCGCTAGCGCGAGGTTGAAGAACGCCTGGCCATAGTCGGCGTCCAGTTCGCAGGCGTGGCGGAACGCGGCCGCCGCTTCCTCGAAGCGTGCGGCGGCGAAATGTACGCTTCCCAAATTGTTATGCGCCGCAGCAAGCTTCGCGTCGAAGCGAATTGCCTCCTGGTACTCCTTCATCGCTGCCTCTAGCTTCCCCTTCGAGAAGAGTTCGAGCCCGCGCTCGTTGTGACGGAGGGCCTTTTGCTGCTCGGGCGTCAGGGCAGTTACAACGCCTCCCTTTCTGTTAAAACTGTCCGAGGGGAAGGCGCTTTCCGACTTTCCCTCCTCAAAGCGGCGCCTCCTTGTCTCTTCAATGGCACGGATCGACAGTTCCTGCCGCATCTTCATGAGATCCTTGAACTGCACTGAAGAGTTTGCGGGTTGCGCGCGCACTTGGGGCGCTGAAAGGGCGGCAAGCAACGTAGCCGCTGCCATAATAGTGAAGACACCGAGTGCGCGGTGTATTCTAATTCTCGTCAACTTCATGGAGAGCCTCCTGCGGCAATGCGTTGAAGCTTGTGGTTCCCGTGGTACGGAGGAGTTCTCAAGTCTGGGCGGCCCGATTATACGCTGGACTAACCGCGCGGCAAACGGTATCTCCGCTGAGCCAGCGCAACCGCCTGCGGGACATTGAGGGAATGGAGTTGTTGATTGGCGCGTTCGATTTCTTCCGCGGCGGGTCGCTCACTCTCAGCCGGCTGCGGTTCGAAGTTTGCGAAACTTTTCGACCACGGCGGCGATAGTGTCTTCCCGACCTGCACCCCCAGAAAAATGACCGCCAAGACGCAGAGTCGGCAAGACACAAAGAAGATCATCAAACCAGCCTGGTTGAGTTTCTTTGGATTTGGATCAGGGAAACCGGTTGGAAACTGCCCTAACAAACCGCAATGTGAATCAAGCTTCTCAACTTTCTTCTTGTCGCTTGCGTCCTGGCGACTCTGCGAATCGGCGGTGTCGTTTCCTTGCTGTGGGAGTTTGCCGGGGAAGGAACTTATTGCTTCGGAGCTTGAGCAGCTTTTTCGCGCAACACGGCTAGCCGGGCGTCTGACCAGTCCGGTTTTTGCCCCTGCTCTTCTTTGCGTTTGATGTAATTCTCCATCGCCATGAGAGCGCCGGCGAAGTCGCCACGCTTTTCACGAACCCCACTCAGATTAAGTAGGAATTGCGCATTCTCAACTTGATGCGCCTGGGTAGCTCGCAGATAGTTCTCTTCCGCTTGCTGCAAGTCACCCCGCAGTTCGTAGAGCCGGCCTAAATGGAAATATGCGATCGGAAAGCGAGCCGCGTCCTTCTGGGCGACGAGCAGGAGTGCGGCCAGTGCCTCGTCGTTGCGCCGCAGCTCCATCAGGGAATAACTAAGTTCCAGGTTAGCGGGAGCGAAATAACCTCCCTGACGCGCAATGACGCGCCGAAAACCCTCGACCGCGTCCTCGTAGCGACCATTCTCGTGAGCGGTACGTGCACGTTGCAGCACTTCATGTGTTTCGGTGTCGAGGGTAAAAACTGGCAGCGACGACTTCGACGAAGCGTTCGCCTTAGGTGCAGAAACCCGATCGCCACCCTTGCTCGGCGTGACACTGAGCCTGGGGGCTGGACGGTTTAGGCTGTGTTCACTAGGTGCAGAAACCCGATCGCCACCCTTGCTCGGAGCGACACTGGGGCTGGGGGTTGGACGATTTAGGCTGTGTTCACTATTCAGGGCCTGGGTCGCAGCAACGTGCTTAGGATCAACCTTCACTGCACGACGCCATTCGCGAAACGCCCGATCCATCTCCCCGCGCGCCGCATACAATCGGCCAAGGTTGTAGCTTGCTTCGGCATAGTGAAAGTTCTCCGTGCGCAGGGCTGAAAGAAAAGCGTCGTAGGCCTGATCCCAGAATCCCTGGCGCAAAAGGATCACGCCCAGATTATTCGCCGCCCGAGAGTAGTGACCCTTACGTTGTTCAAGTGCTTTCCGATAGGCATTAACTGCCGCGTCGGTAGCATCGAGCCGCGCAAAAGCATTGGCGATGTTGTAGAAACCCTGCGGGTCGAAACGATCTTCAGCGGCGAGCAAGTGTAGTTCGGCGAGTGCGTCCTGCTTTAATCCCTGGGCCACCATCTGCTC
>DASSCX010000233.1:0-19087 GCA_035697425.1 Pyrinomonadaceae bacterium
CCTGACTAGTACTGAACTGGAAGCGGCCAAGGTAGCGTTTGTTCCCGATTTCATGACGCGGCCGGAATTTACGGCGAAATACAACGGGACTACCGACATTCAATATGTCGACCTGTTGCTTTCCACAGCTGGAATTATCCATCCGGCGCGTGACTTCTGGATTGCCGCGCTTGGCAACGGCACGCGCACACGGGCTCAAGTGCTACGGGAAATTGCGGAGAGTGGTGAGGTTTATAACAAATACTTCAACCAAGCCTTCGTCGTAATGCAGTACTTTGGATATCTGCGTCGTGAGCCCGACGCTTTTTATCTCGCCTGGATCGCAGTGTTAGACGCAAACCCCAGTGACTTCCGAAACATGATTAGCGGCTTTATCAACTCAACCGAGTATCGGATTCGGTTTGGACAATAGAACTCAGGTGGGCAGAAGGCGGAAGGCAGTAAGCATTGCCTACAGCCCTCTGCCCACTGCTAACTCCCTACTGCCCACTGACCCCTGACTACTTATCATGCGTGCGATCCAAGTTTCGCGAGTGGGTGGTCCTGAAGTCTTAACCCTCGTCGACCTCCCAATTCCCACTCCGACCGCCGACGAAGCGATCGTTCAGATCAAGGCGGCGGGCGTTAACTTCATTGACGTTTATTTTCGCGAAGGACGCTATCCCGCGCCGCTTCCTTTTGTTAACGGTCAGGAAGCAGCCGGCATTCTGACAGCGGTCGGAAGCAATGTCCGCAACGTCAACGTCGGCGATCGGGTTGCTTATACCGGCGTCAGAGGAAGCTATGCCGAATATGCGGCCGTTCCCGCCGAGCGCCTGGTAGCGATTCCCGATCAAGTTGATTTTGAAACTGCGGCCGCAGCAATGCTGCAGGGGATGACGGCGCATTACCTTTCCCACAGCACCTATCCTATTCAACGCGGGGATACAGTTCTGATTCATGCGGCGGCGGGCGGCGTCGGAGCGTTGCTGGTGCAGATGGCGAAGCAGTTGGGTGCGCGCGTAATTGGCACGGTAGGGAATGGGGAAAAAGCAAAACGCGCACGCGCGGCCGGCGCAGATGAAGTAATTATCTACAGCGAACAAGACTTTGAGGCGGAGACCAAACGACTAACGAACAACGAAGGGGTTCACGTTGTTTACGATGGTGTTGGCAAATCGACCTTCGACAAGGATCTCAATATCCTTAGGTTGCGTGGCTACCTCGTGCTCTTTGGTGGTGCGAGCGGTGAAGTACCTCCTTTTGCCCTCAGCCAACTTTCGCAAAAGGGCTCGCTTTACGTCACGCGGCCGAGTTTGCATCACTACATCCACACGCGCGCCGAGCTGGAACAGCGCGCGGGCGATGTAATGAAGATGATCGGCGCGGGTGAATTGAATCTCTGGATCCACGCCACCTATCCGTTAGCCGAGGCCCAACAAGCACACCGCGATCTCGAAGGACGAAAGACTTCGGGCAAACTTCTCCTAATTCCCTGAAAGAAATTGCCGATTGCTGATTGCAGATTCCTTGTCGCAGTTGATCTAATCCGGTTGGCTTTGATCAAAAGTTGGCACTGTGATTTGCCTCAAAATGGCGCGTGACTTCGGAGGCACAGCATTTAGCACTGATTCGTTGCGAACACTTTCAATTACTCGCCTGACTTGAACTGTCCACTAATTTTCTACGAATAACCAAAAGAATGAATCACTGTAGAGTCTCGCCAATTGGCACTCCGCAATCGGCAATCTCCTTGACGCTGAGATCCTGCCTGAGTATTCTGCCTGCATTCTTTAGTCTTTGTTGCTCGCCAGCGGCTGAATTTAAGCTGACAAGCCAAGTTTAGTTTCCCATTCGATCTCCCCAAGATCGCAGAGTCGCTATGTGTGCGATCTAACTCTGACCCAGACTTTCGAAGGAGAAACATCATGCCCAGTAACCCAAGAAATTTTCTTTTTCTGACTTTAGCTACCTTCGCTTTTGTCGTGGCCTTGAACGGCTGCGCGAAAATGGAAGATGCCACAAACACCAAAAGCCCGACTGTTGCCAGTTCCAGTTCCGATGCGGGAAAAATTCCGGTAACGACTGCTTCTGAAGAAGCCCGCAAAGAATTCCTCCAGGGCCGCGACCTGGCAGAGAAGCTATTAATCCAGGATTCCATCCAGCATTTCGACAGAGCGATCGCCCTCGATCCGGGGTTCGCACTCGCGGAACTTAACCGCGCCAACGTCAGTCCGACCGGCAAAGAGTTTTTTGAGCATTTGAACAAGGCCGTGGCCCTTGGCGGCAAGGCCTCGAATGGCGAACGACTACTGATTCTCGGGAACGAAGCGGGGGCAAATGGCAACGCCGCGAAGCAGAAGGATTATCTGGAACAGCTGGTCGCCGCTTACCCGAATGATGAACGCGCGCATTTCAATCTTGGGGGCTATCATTTCGGCCAGCAGGAAATACCCCAGGCCATTGAGCACTATAAGAAGGCGACAGAGTTGGCGCCCAACTATTCGCCCGCTTACAACATTCTCGGTTACGCTTACCGGCAAAATGAAGACTACGTCAACGCCGAGAAGGCATTTAAGAAGTACATCGAACTAATCCCCAACGACCCTAATCCCTACGACTCGTACGCTGAATTACTTTTGAAGATGGGTAAGTTTGATGAGTCGATCGTGCAATACCGCAAAGCACTCTCCATCGATCCAAAATTCATTGCCTCGCATTCTGGCATCTCTGCAGATCTCATGTATCAGAACAAGCCTGCCGAAGCGGCGGCGGAGATCCAACAAATTGCGAGCAAAGCACGAAGCGACGCGGAAACGAGAACGGCGCTCTTTAATCAGACCGTAGTCGACGTTGATAGCGGAGAGTGGGACAAAGCCCTCGCGGGTATGGACAAACAGTACGCGCTGGGGGAAAAAACCAACGACCTTCCGGCGATGACTGGCGACTTGCAGTTCAAAGGGAACATCCTGCTGGAGATGGCGAAATACGATGAAGCTAAAGCCCTGTTTGATCGGCTGCTAAAAATGACGGAGGAATCGACCTTGTCGCAGGAAATCAAAGACAACGCGCGGCTCTTTCATCATTTCAATTTGGCCCGAGTCGCAGTAGGCAAGAAAGATCTAGTCGCTGCGAAAGCTGAAGCAGCGGAGTTTGAAAAAGGCGCGGTGGCCAAAAACAATCCGGCCCAGGCACGGCAGGCTCACAGTCTGAACGGCCTGATCGCGCTCGAAGAGAAGAACTACGACAAGGCGCTCGCTGAGCTGCAATTGGCTAATTTGCAAAACCCTTACGATCTTTACCGCATGTGTCTGGCTTACCAGGGCAAAGGCGATGTGGCGAAGGCCAAAGAGCTTTGCACAAAGGCTGCTAATTTCAACCCGCTGCCACAGCTCAATCAGGCCTTTGTCAGAACCAAAGCTGCGAAACTTGCAGCCGGTTAGACGGGCTAGGTTAACCACATGAGTGATGGGTAGACGTCGTTTGCCCATCACTCCGTTTCATTACAAAGCGGGATTTTATGACAAAAGATTCCTGGCCGGAGTTAAAGTTTTCCGAATGGCAAGATACGTATGCCACGCTTCACATGTGGACCCAGGTGGTTGGCAAGATCCGTCTGAAACAGACTCCGCTTGTTAACCACTGGTGGAACGTGCCGCTCTATGTATCGGCCCGAGGTCTCACGACCTCAGCCATGTCTTACGACGAGCGCATCTTCGAAATCGAATTTGATTTCATAGATCACATGCTAGTTATCAAGTGCAGCGACGGCGCTGAGAAGCGCCTCGCGCTACGACCGCAGTCAGTGGCGGCATTTTACGCGGAAGTGATGGCCGCACTTCGTGAGTTGGGCTTGGAAATTGAAATCTGGTCGATGCCGGTTGAAGTACCAAACCCGATCCGGTTTGAAGAAGATTTCGAGCACACTTCCTACGACGCTGATTATGCGAATCGTTTTTGGCGAGCTTTGGTAAAAATCGACGAGGTGTTGAAAGAATTTCGCGCGCGCTTCATCGGGAAAGTCAGTCCCGTTCATTTCTTCTGGGGCAGCTTTGATATGGCAGTGACTCGCTTTTCGGGAAAGCTGGCGCCCGAGAGGCCGGATGCCGATCTGATTACGCGCGAAGCATATTCGCACGAAGTGATCAGCCACGGCTTTTGGCCAGGCAACAAAGATATGGAAGCGGCGTTTTACTCCTATACGGCTCCGGAGCCGCAGGGCTTAGCCGAGGCGAAAGTAGTTCCCGCAGCTACTTTCTATAGCAAGGAACAGAAAGAGTTTTTCTTGTTGTATGAACAAGTGATTAAGCCGGATTCCTCCGGCTCACCAGAAAAGAAGTTGTTGGACTTTTGTCAGACGACTTATGAGGCGGGAGCAACTCTAGCGGGTTGGGATCGCGCTGCCCTCGAGCGTTAACGTTACTTGATCGAAGTTACCAAACTCACAGCCACTTGAGGAACAGGAGTATCCAACACCGGGTTGCTCTTGCCGTAGCGGGAGGTGATGATGCGCACGTAGTTTTGCGTTTCACGATAGGGTGGAATGCCGTTGTACTTGTCTACTGATCCTTCACCCGCATTGTAGCCGGCGAGCGCCAACTCAACGTTCCCGTCGAATCTCTTTAACAACCAACTCAGATACTTGGTGCCGGCTGCGATGTTCTCAGCGGGATCGTGGGGGTCTTTGCAACCAAAGCGGCGCGCGGTGGCGGGCATTAGCTGCATCAGTCCCTGAGCGCCTACATGCGAGCGCGCGTACTGCTCATACTTGGACTCTTGCCAGATGACTGCGTGGATGAAGCGCGGATCAACGCCCTCCGACTCGGAGATGCTGGTGATCAGTTGATCAAGCTCGGCGTCGCCGGAAGTCAGGGCTTCGAGAGATTCAATGGGATTGGCGTTGCTGGGAGCGAAAGCTCGACCGAATAAGACGCCAGTGAAATTCGTTAAGAGGAAGAGGACGATGATTACGAATGGTGCAAACTTAACAAAGTGCAAACGGGGAAACTGTCGGGACAAACTCATTCAGTCGTTCTCCATGTGAGCGATGACCCAGGGTCATCAGAAACATTCCAACTTATCGGCTGCGCATGGTGAAAGCGATTAGCAAAGACCTGCCATCCGAGACCGCGAGTAGGATGGAAAATATTTCCCGTAGGTTGCTTTTAAGTCACAATACCAGCACGGTTAAGTTATTCAAACTGTTGTACTTAAACCACGCACCGGTAAGTCGTGAGAGCACGGGTGTTCGGCGGCAGATCGTTCAAGTTGAGAGCTATCGCGGATGCAAAATCGCACGTCTGTGTCCGCCTTGATGGGGCAAATCGAATGAAGAAAACAGAGATTTGAAGCGCCGATAGCTTGGGAGCAGTGGTCCTTGGGCAATTCCGAAACGATTTCAAACCTGTTCCTTGCTATTTCGTGTGGCTTCGTGGATCGCTTTTTCAATGAGCTAACCCACCAAAGCGCTGACAGCTGGTTTGAAGTTACTGCGACCAGGGTGCCGGCTTACGTACCCAGCTGTGTTGTTTCAACTCTTCCTGTAGTTCATCCGGCAAGGGGCCGAGCTCACTCGCTTCGATGTTTGTGTCGACGTGGCGTCGCTTACGCATGCCGGGAATGATGGTGCTGACGTCCGGATTACTCAGAATAAACCGCAGGGCGAGTTCAGGTAGGGTAATGTCACTTGAATGCTTTTGATTCCAACGCGTCAACAACTTCTTCAATTCGTCTGCCCGTTCGACACTGGGAATCAGGTTCTCAGGAACAAAGTAGCTATTGCGCCAATCGCCCTCTGGCCAGGTGCTCTCTCTCGTCAGCGTCCCGGTAAGCGTGCCTTCGTCAAAAGGAACCCGCGCGATAACTGCCACATTCATTTCCCGGCAAGCCGGAAACAGTTCGTCTTCGGGGTTCTGATCGAAGATGTTGTAGATGACTTGCACCGCATCGATTTGTCCGGTTCGCACCGCTCCGACTCCGTTCCATGGTTCCCAGCGATTGAGACTGATGCCGATCGCTTTGACGAGGCCCTGGCTGCGCAGGTCGTCGAGCTTGTAAAACCAGCGGTCATCTCTAAGCCAACCATCTTCCCAGGTATGGAACTGCATCAGGTCAAAGCTCTGCAGGCGGGTGTTTTCCAGACTGCGGTGCGCAAACTCTTCGACATGATCCGGCGGATACGACTCCATCAAGGTGGACTCAGGCTTCGCCGGCCACTGTTGATTCAGTGGCGGAATTTTGGTTGCCGTATAGAGTCGTTTGTCCGCATTTGCGCGCACAAGTTGGCCGAGCAGTTTTTCACTGCGCCCTTCGCCGTAAACATAGGCTGTATCAAAGAAATTACAGCCGAGTTCGGCGGCTAATTGCAGCGACTGCAACGATTCCTGGTCGTCAGAGTTTGACCAGCCACCCATACCCCACATGCCGTAGCCGATCTCGCTGATCTGCCATCCCGTTTTGCCAAACTGCCGATTGTTCATGCGGAGAGTATAGGGCCTATGGACCTTAGTCCGCGTAGCGGACGGCTGAATTTAGCCCAGCACTTCAGTGCTGGGAACAGAGCTTGAGATTGAACATAGTCCGCGTAGCGGACGGCTGAATATGAAAATGCGCGCAAGCCAGTTTTCAGTCGCCCGTTTCACGGGCTCGGTTTGTTTTGCCGCACGATCCCAGCACTGAAGTGCTGGGCTAAATTCAGCCGTCCGCTACCTGGACTTAAAAGCCGCCGGGATTAGACACCGCCTTTGCGAAGTAACCGGGACGATGACGTAAGGTAACCCGCTCTTTCTTCAACTCCGGGTTTACGACATCGATCCGCATTTGGCGATAAGCGCCGTCTCGTTTCTTGTTGGTTGAGGAATACGCAATTAGATACTGAGTACGCAGCTCGCGCTCGATATCGCGGAATACCTGTCTTAAGTCTTCCTCCTTCTTCGGAAAGAAGGCGCGGCCGCCCGTGCGCTCGGCGACTCTGCGCAGCGAGTCACGATCGATCCCTTCATACTTGCTGTCGCCAATTCCGATTGCGTATATCACAGCCTCAGCCGCGAGGGCCCGCTCGATTGCCTCATCAATTTCTAAAACGCTTGAAGTGTCCTGGCCGTCGGTAAGCAAAATGATTGCGCGGCGCCGCGACTGACTTTGGACGCTCGGCGTCAACACTTCGGAAGCCGTCAGCGCGATCGCGTCCCAAATCGCTGTACTGCCTTCGCGCGGTGCCCGCTTCGTGCCCGGGCCGGTGACGATCCCACTGATAGCGCGGCCTGAACCCAGATACGCGGGCATTGCAACTTCCACGCGTTCAAGCGCGCGGTAGATGCCCAGGACGTCGCGCGTCAATGGTTGTTCGAGGAATGCCGAACCGGTAAACGGAATTACCGCTGCCTGATCCTTGCGCGACTGGATCACGGTTTCGATGAAGGAACGCGCTGCGGCTTTCTCCGCCGGGAGGGTGCGTTCTTCCGACTCGCTCACATCGATCAAAAGAGCTAGTGCAAGAGGCCGATCAGTTTCCCGCTGGAACGTGAACAAATGTTGCGGTACATCATCTTCAAAGACACGAATGTCTTCCTCACGCAGGGTCGTGACGAAACGCTTCTGTTTGTCCATCGCCGTGAAGGGAAGGTTCGTGACGTCAGTCTCTACGCGAATCACTTCATCTGGTTCATCGGGCGCCTGGGCGAAAACGTCCCGGGGATTGATCGCGAAGACGATCAACAGCAACAAGAGTGGCGACAGACGCAGCATAAATTTCGAGGGGGCGGTTACGCGGCTTAGATCTATTTCACGCTCTTGGCGTTTGCCGGTTTGGCGAAGAGGGTATCTGGTAGGGAGCGATTGTATTCGATGGATTCGTAATTGATCCGGCTTGATTGTTTGCCGTCAAGGTAATGGTCAATGACGAAAGGCGCGGTGATTCCTACATTTGTGATCGGCTTGGCGAGCCAGTCTTCTTCAGTGATTTCTTCGGTCTCGTCAGAATCAGCTTTGGTGCGGGTTCTTTTGTAGATGACTTTGGCAGGCAGTGCATCTTTAGCGCCAAACTCAAACTCAACCCAGAAACCATCGGGGTAAGTGAGGCGCACGGTTTCGTTTCTTTTTGCTAGTCCCGCTTCGCGCCGGCCCACATAAGCGAGCGTGGCGTTTTCTTTTCGCCACCAACCGCGCAGCAGATTTTCCACGCTCGTCCGCATTGCTCGTTTGAAGTCCTCGATCTGCACAGGCTTCAAGTCATTCACGCTCTTCGTGGCGCCGTCGTAAAGCCAACCAGTCTCGCCGTTATTCGTGTTGATGACGCGAATGCCTTGCGTCGTAAACTCGGTCCGTTCCTTATCTGGAAAAACGATATAGTCCAGAAACCTCGTCGGCACGAGGGAAACGCCATCCTGGTAGGTGGTATAAAACCCGCGACCGACCACTGTCCGAACATTCAGGTAGGCATCACCGCCAACGGCCGCGATGGCGCTGTTGATGATCGTTTCTGCCTTAGTGTCGCTGGAATTCTGGCCAGTAGTTGGGCTGGCATTCGATGTTTGTGCCAGTGCGGCAGTACTGAACACCAGTGTTAAAGCAGCCATCAAAGCTGCGGCGCGGACGATTGACAACAAATTCTGCATGGTACTGATGAGACTTTAACGCACTTCGCAAAAAAGGGTTTCAATGAAAAATCACTGAAACCCTGTTTGACCTCTGGGGAATAGACTAATTTAGCTCAGGCTTGTTTGGAGCCCCTGGCTTTACGACAGGTTCACCATTTTCCACATCGACCAGGAAGCTCGACGCAGTCTTCCACATACTGGTGATCGGAAGTTTGACCTTCTCGTCTATGTGTCGCTTCAAGAAGCGCGCGCCATACGCGGTGCTGTAACCTTTTTCGGTCAGCAAGTTAAGTGCAGCCTCGGTAACGTCGACCGATTTACCCTGCCGTTCCATCTGCCTGCTCAATTTGTCCAGATAGAGTCTGGCAATGCGCCGCACCTCGTCCATGGTAAGCGGGGCAAAAACAACAATCTCGTCGATGCGATTGCGAAACTCGGGCGAGAACCGCTGTTCCGCAGCTTTCAGGACCTCATTATTCACGGCGCGGAAATCGTTTGCCGTCTTCATCCCAAATCCGAGCGGCTTCTCAAATCTCTTGAAACTGTCGGAACCGAGATTTGAAGTCATGATCACAATGGCGTCAGACAAGTAAACCTTCTTGCCGCGTCCATCCGTGAGCCAGCCCTCATCAAAAGCTTGCAGGAACAGATTCATCAAATAAGGCGACGCCTTTTCGACCTCGTCGAGCAATAAGACAGTGTAGGGATTCTCGCGCAGCTGTTCGGTAAGAATACCACCGCGTTCTGAACCGACAATACCTCGCGGCATGCCGATCAGTTTTTCAATGCTGACTGTGCCGTCGCTATATTCCGACATGTCGATCCGGATCATCTTTTCTTCGTCACCGAACATAAACTCGGCAACGGCCTTGGCAAGTTCAGTCTTGCCCACTCCGGTTGGACCCAGGAATAAGAGAACGCCATCGGGTTTATAGTGCGAATCTTTTAACGGACCTTTGTTCAGGCGCAAGCGTTGCGCGACTGCCTTAATCGCGCTCTTTTGACCGATCACGCGAGCGCCCAACATTGCCTCTGTTAACGCGAAGCGTTCGCCGGTATCGCGGAAAATCATGTCGCGCGGAATGCGCGACTCCTGCGAAATCACCTCAATTACGTGTTCGGGTTTAACCACCATCGTCTGCGGTTCATTAATCTCAACCTTCACCGCCGCCGTGTCGAGCCAGCCAATCGCTTTGTCAGGCAAGTGAAGATTACGAATGTACTTGGGCGCCATTTCGAGAGCAGTGTTGATGGCGTCGTCGGAAATCTTGACGGAGTAGTTACGCTCCAGGCGAGCGCGGACGCCGAGCAGAATCTCTCGAGTTTCACTAATCGATGGTTCTACAACTTTGACAAGACGGAAGCGGCGCGCGAGGGCTTCGTCTTCGGCGATGTATTCCTTGTACTCGGAGATCGTGGTGGCGCCGATGATTCGCATGTCACCGCGTGCCAGAGCCGACTTGAACATGTTCGCTGCATCAGACGATGTGCCCAACGCTGCCCCGGCGCCAATGATCGTATGCGCTTCATCGATGAACAGGATTAGATTCGCATGCTCCTTGGCCTCGTCGATGATTCCTTTGATCCGTTCTTCAAACATACCGCGCAGCATCGTGCCGGCGACCAGGCCACCCATTTGCAGTTGTACGACGTGAGATCCACGCAGCCGCGCTGGAACTTTTTCCGGTTCCAGCTCGATCAGGCGTGCCAAACCTTCCACTACTGCGGTCTTGCCAACGCCCGGTTCACCCACCAGCATCGGGGAATTAGCACGTTCGCGATGGCAGAGGATTTCAACAATCTGTTGGATTTCTTTTTCGCGACCAATAGTGGGAGCAATCTTGTCAGCGCGTGCCAGACGGTTTAGGGAAACGCCGAAGTGCTTTAAGTAAGGAGGCAGTTCAAACTTCTTGCGATACTGTTCTTCTTCCTGCTCCCGTTTCTGCACTTGCGCGCGCACATTCTCCGCGACGAGGTCGGGATTGGCGCCCATGTTCTCAAGCACTTTAACGAAAAGACTGTCGTAGTTTGTCAGCGCCTCGAAGATATCGGTTGCTTCAATAGTCTTTCGACCCTGGGCCCGCGCGCGTTCCATCGCGCGCTTGAAGAGGTCGGTCGTGTCAGGCGCAATCCGGAAGCCTTTGCCCACATGCTGCTGCCGGTGGGTCTCGAGCCGCTTGTCGATGGCGATCTTGACGCTAATTGGGTCGAGCGAAAGTTCACGCATTGCGGAATTGAACATATCGGGCTCTTCATGCATGAGAGCCTCCAAAATGTGTTCTACCGCAACATAATTTTGGTCGCGCTGGCGCGACTCGTTCAGCGCATGCTCCAAAATGCGTTGACCGCTCTCTCCGAACTTATCTTTGTACGCTCCAAGATCAACCATTGTGTATCACCTGATGTCTCGTTAACTTCCTTAAAAAAAAACGGAGAAGCCGGGTCCTTTGTTCAGTAAGACTGATCGATCGTTCAAAATAACGACATCCAACCTCGAGGGTTAGATGCACTGAGCATATGCGCCGTTGTGTTTCAATGCAACACCAATCTCCCGGCGCCTTCGCTTGCAAATTCGCGGCCAGCGGCCTGAAACAGGGGCTTTGGATTTCCCGGAAAGCTTGTGGCCTGTTAGTAGTCGTAATCGTCGCCACCGCCTGGCATGGAGGGCGCGGCTTTCTTAGGTTCCGGCGCATCCGTGACGGCAGCATCGGTTGTCAATAAGAGTCCCGAAATTGAAGCAGCATTCTGTAAAGCGGTACGCACTACTTTTGTGGGATCGATAATTCCTGCTGCGATTAAGTCTTCAAATTCGCCGGATCCCGCATTGAATCCCTTTGCGCCTTTCATAGTTGCGACTTTGCCCACGACAACTGCGCCATCGACGCCGGCGTTCTGCGCGATGCGCCGCAGTGGCTCCTCGAGCGCGCGCCGGACAATCTGGATACCTGTGAGGACGTCCGGATCGTCATCGGAGAGTGAATCGAGAGCCCTGGCCGCTCGTAACAGTGCGACTCCGCCGCCGGCCACTATGCCTTCCTGAGCGGCCGCACGCGTGGCATTGAGAGCATCCTCGACGCGCATTTTGATTTCCTTCATTGCCGTCTCTGTCGGCGCCCCCACTTTTACGACAGCAACACCACCCGCTAACTTGGCCAGTCGTTCCTGCAACTTCTCGCGATCATAGTCAGAAGTAGTCTCTTCAATCTGACGTTTTATTGTTGCCACTCGTGCTTGAATCGCTTTCGCTGCCCCCGCTCCTTCCACAATCGTGGTCGATTCCTTGTCGATCACCACTCGTTTCGCCGATCCCAGATCCTCGGCTTGCACGTTTTCAAGTTTGATTCCCAAATCTTCGGTAATTACCTTTGCGCCTGTCAGGATGGCCAGGTCCTCAAGAATCGCCTTGCGCCGATCACCGAATGCCGGAGCTTTAACAGCGCACACTTTGATCGTGCCGCGCAGTTTGTTTACGACGAGGGTGGCGAGGGCGTCACCGTCAATATCTTCCGCAATGATAAGGAGCGCGCGGCCCGTGCGTGCAGACTGTTCAAGCACCGGGAGCAAATCACGCATCGCGGAAATCTTTTTCTCATGCAAGAGAATCAGTGGTTCCTCGAGATTTGCTTCCATGCGATCGGGATTAGTCACGAAATACGGCGACAGGTAACCGCGGTCGAATTGCATTCCTTCGACGATATCCAGCTCCGTATGTAGCGTCTTCGATTCCTCTACAGTCACGACGCCGTCCTTGCCCACCTGCTCCATTGCTTCAGAGATGAGTTGTCCAATCTCGCGGTCGTTATTGGCGGAGACGGTGGCAACGTTCGTTAAATCCTCTTTCGTTTTTACTTGCTGCGACATGCGTTCGAGCTCCGCAACCACCTTTTCGGTCGCGGTTTGAATACCGCGTTGCAGCGACATGGGATTCGCACCGGCCGTTACGTTCTTGATGCCTTCACGGAAGATCGCCTGGGCCAGTACTGTGGCCGTTGTTGTGCCATCGCCGGCGGAGTCGTTGGTCTTGATTGCTACTTCCCGCAGCATTTGCGCGCCCAGATTTTCGTAGCGGTCGGGCAAATCAATTTCTTTGGCCACAGTGACACCGTCTTTCGTGATTACCGGCGATCCGAACCTCTTGGCCAAGACCACGTTTCGTCCTTTTGGACCCAGGGTGACGCGCACTGCATTCGCAAGCGTGTTTACTCCGTGAAGCATTGCGCTACGGGCGTCTTCGTGAAACTTCATGTCTTTGGCAGCCACAGTCTTCTCCTTGAAGTAACTAGAATAATCGTCTCGATTGATTTCGCTTAGTCGTTCGCGGTTTGTGCTTTTTCTGCTCGTCCCACTGCTACTCGGGCCGGACGCAACAGCCGGTCACCGATGCGATAACCGCGCGTGTACTCGTTGATCACTCTTCCGTCGAACTCCGCTTCCGCGGGAATGGTTTCGACTGCTTCATGCAACTCAGGATCAAACAACTCGCCCTGCGCGACCAATGGTTCTACACCCGCGGAGTTCAGTGCGGTCTTAAAACTCTCAGCGGTTTGTTTCACGCCCGCAACGAGCTGTTCCATGGAACCACCCGCTTCCGCTGCGTCGATGGCCCGTTCCAAATTGTCCAGCGTGGGCAGCAGGTTGGCAATGAATTCCGCTTTGCTGCGCTCAGTCCGTTCATCGGCGGCGCGATTAAGACGCTGACGGGTCTCGTCTGTTTCTTGTTGCAATTTACTCTTGAATTGTTCGAAGCGGGCTTGAACATCCAATGCCAACTGTTCCGCCGCGCGGGTTCGTTTTTCCAGCTCTTCGACATAGCTTGGCTTCAGATTCGGAGCGCTAGCCTCGCGATCCGTCGTCTCGGCCTCGTTGTCATTAAAATAGCGGCGCCGGCGATCGGTTATTCGTATTTCGCCTTCGTCCGCGCGCCGCTCGCCATGTTCACGATCCCTTAGCTTCATTAATAATTCCGCCTCCCGAATTGTTCGCTAGTAGCCTTCAATAAGTGATTACTGAACTTTTATCTGAATGCGTTGACCGCGGCTTTCGTCGCGTTTTGGCAAAGTAATCTCCAGGACGCCATCTCGGTACTCAGCCTTTATGCCGTCGTGTACAACGTTCGCGGGAACCGTGAAGCTCCTGCGGAAACGACCGTGGGGCCGCGCCACCCGTTCCTTGCCTTTGTCTCCGCTCTTCCCGATCGTGCGAGTTCCGCGAATGACTAACTTTTCGTCGTCGAAATCTATCTCGAGCGCCGAGCGCTCGACGCCCGGCAAATCGACTGCAATGAGATACGCTCCTTCACTGTCATAAACATCCGCGGCCGGATGCCAATCCGCAGTTTCGATCTCATCGCTATCGCCAGCGCGAGCGCGACGTTCAGTAGCATCTTCAAATAACCGGTTCATCCGGTCCTGCAAGAGCATCAGATCGTGTAAAGGGTTCCAGGGTTTAGACAATGCTTCTCGTCCTTCCTTTGGTGCTATTAGGCGCCGGCCGCCATTACTGTTTGAAACTTCATCTGGTCTCCGGCGGCGGAAACGTTCAGAGTTTGACCCGGCAAGACTTCGCCGTTTAGAAGCTTCACCGCCAGGGGGTTTTGAATCAGCGTCTGAATTGCGCGCTTCAATGGCCGTGCGCCATAAGCCGGATCATAGCCTTCACGAGCGAGCAGTTGGCGAGCCGAATCGTCCAGCACCAGCACAATGTTTCGCTCCTGAAGCATCTGGCGCAGACGTTCCAGTTGCACACCGATGATCTTCGCGATCTCTTTCTCTCCCAGCTGATGGAAGACAATGGTGTCGTCAATGCGATTCAGAAACTCTGGTTTGAAATGCTGCCGTAACTCTTCCAGCACGGCAGTGCGGACTTCCTCTTCGTCCCCTTCGGCCGCCTGGATTTCCCGTGACCCCAGATTGGAAGTCATGATCAAGACGGTGTTCTTGAAGTCTACGGTTCGACCCTTGGAATCAGTTAGCCGGCCATCGTCGAGAATTTGCAGTAGCACGTTGAAAACGTCTTGATGCGCTTTCTCGATTTCATCGAAAAGAACCACCGAGTAAGGCCGGCGGCGAACTGCTTCGGTAAGCTGGCCACCTTCCTCGTAGCCAACGTAGCCTGGCGGTGCGCCAATCATGCGTGCTACGGCGTGCTTCTCCATGTACTCAGACATGTCCAGACGGATCATCGCGCGCTCATCGTCGAAAAGAAACTCGGCCAGGGCGCGCGCCGTTTCAGTTTTCCCGACGCCAGTGGGACCCAGGAAAATGAAAGAGCCGACAGGCCGATTAGGATCTTGCAGACCTGCCCGAGCGCGCCGCACTGCGTTCGCGACGGCGTTTAAGGCATCGTCTTGTCCGATCACACGCTGGCTCAAACGTTCTTCCATAGTCACTAACTTTTGCATCTCGCCTTCGAGCATCTTCGAGACGGGAATACCGGTCCACTTGGCTACGACTTCCGCGATGTCTTCTTCGTCAACTTCTTCCTTGAGCATCACACCATCGCTTTGGAGGCCCGCGAGCTTTTCCTGTTCAGCCTGAAGCTGCTGTTCGAGCTCGGGAATTTTGCCGTATTGCAGTTCCGAGGCTCTTCCGAGATCGCCGGCATTGCGTGCCTGGTCGAGTTGCAGCTTAAGTTGCTCCAATTCGGCCTTCGCCGTGCGCATTCGCTCGATGGCTTCCTTCTCCGACTGCCATTTGGCTTTCATGCCGGAAGAAGCTTCTTTTAGATCGGCGATCCGCTGTTCGATCTCTTTCAAACGCGCTTTTGATTTAGCGTCTTCTTCTCGTTGCAGGGCCTGCCGTTCAATCTCGAGTTGGATCGTCTCGCGTTCTAACTTATCGATCTCCTGGGGCAGGGAATCGATCTCAATCCGTAAACGAGAAGCCGCTTCATCGATTAGATCGATCGCTTTGTCGGGCAGAAAACGGTCGGTAATGTAGCGATTGGAAAGCGTGGCGGCGGCCACAATCGCCGAGTCTTTGATACGAACGCCATGATGGACCTCGTACTTTTCTTTCAAACCACGCAGGATGGCGATCGTGTCTTCTACGGTAGGCTCGCCAACATAGATCTGCTGGAAGCGACGCTCCAGAGCCGCATCCTTTTCAATGTATTTCTTGTATTCGTTGAGTGTGGTAGCACCGACGCAGCGCAGTTCGCCACGTGCCAAGGCCGGCTTAAGCATGTTGGAAGCATCAATCGCACCTTCAGCAGCGCCAGCGCCGACGAGCGTGTGCAACTCGTCGATGAATAGAATGATCTGCCCTTGCGCGCTTTCAATCTCCTTCAGCACCGCCTTCAGTCGATCTTCAAATTCACCGCGATATTTGGCACCGGCGAGCATGGATCCGAGATCGAGTCCCACCAGCCGTTTGTTACGCAGCGTTTCCGGAACATCGCCAGAAACGATTCGCTGTGCCAGACCCTCCACAATTGCAGTCTTGCCCACACCGGGTTCGCCGATTAGCACCGGATTGTTTTTGGTGCGCCGTGAGAGGACCTGAATCGTGCGGCGGATCTCATCGTCACGGCCAATCACGGGATCGAGTTTCCCTTTGCGCGCAAGATCGGTCAGGTCTTTGGCGTATTTTGAAAGCGCCTGATAGTTGTCTTCAGCATTCTGATCGGTGATCCGCGAACCGCCGCGTGTTTGCTCGATGACTTTGATCAAATCGTCGTGCTTGACGCCGTGCTGTCGCAAAACCTTTCCGCCCTCGCCGTCTTTCTCTTCGGCGATAGCTACCAGCAAGTGCTCGGTCGAGACAAACTCGTCCTTCCCTTTTTCAGCCTGTTTTTGTGCGACCGTAAAGAGTTGATTCAGCCGCGGACTTAGATATTGTTGGCCGCCCTCTACGCGTGGGAACCGCGCGATCGCAGCCTGGACGTCGTTGAGCAGCACGGGATAATTCACTGCGAGTTTGCCCAGCAGGGGACGAACAATTCCCTCCGGTTGCTCCAGCATCGCAGCCAGCAGATGTTCGGGCTCGACTTGTTGATTGTGGTTACGCTCAGCGAGCTCGATTGCCGATTGAATCGCTTCTTGGGCTCGCAATGTAAACTTATCTAATCTCATCTGATTCTGTTAAAGAGTCCTTCTCTGAAAGCTGAGCGGGGCCAGTTAAGCTTCATGCAGTCTGCATGAAAAGGCCCCGCCAGGTTGCCCGTATTTCGCTCCTCTTTATCTAAGCCACCGATACTAGCCGATCAACTCAGCGACTCGCGCCGGCATCTTTCGCTTTTTCGGCAGGGCCGGCTTTCTCGGCCTTGGCTTCAATGGTCTTTTGACCAGTGCCGGACTTGCCGCCGGTTACCTCAATGCGACGGGCCTTCGTTTCTTCACGCTTCGGCAGGGTCACGCGCAACACGCCGTTGGTATATTCAGCCGTGGCGCCCTCCGCTGACACTGTCTGCGGCAGAGTAAAAGACCTCGTGAAAGAGCCGTAGGAGCGCTCGACGCGATGGTAGTTATCGGTGTCGTCCTTCTTTTCAAAGTTCCGCTCGCCCCGCAGGGTTATCACGTTGTTTTCGACCGTGAGTTCGAAGTCGCCCCGATTCATCCCCGGCAATTCCGCCTCGAGAATGATCTGGTCCTTGTTCTCGTAGATATCCACGCTGGGATTCCAGGCCCCCCGGCCGATGCCCTCTTCTCCAAATCCCCTCGTAAGGTTCGTGGAAAATAGGCGATTGACCTCTTCCTGAAGTGAACGCAGGTCACGGAACGGGTCATAACGAGTAATGCTCATAGGAAAAACTCTCCTCTCTTATTAGGTATTTCTTGTTTTGGCTCGCCTTCCTCGGTGTCCAACGACCTATTTCGATCCAAGTGAGTGAGCACGAGCGGATAATAATATCTGAGTCTCGTACTGTCAAGTCTGACTACCCACAATTTATGGGCCGAAGCTCTGAGCAGGAAGTGGTTGGCGCTAAGAAGATTGGAGTGGATGAATCTTTAAGGAAGGCTCGGTTAGGTTACTTATTTCAGGCCGAAAAAGCGCTTGATAGACGAGAGGATTCCGGCAGATTCGTCCTGGACACGGTCGCGGGCATTGGGCTGAGCGACGAGACCTTTGCGTCTTTCGGCAATGATGAAGCTCAAGGATTCCACCAGGTCAGGATTGGTGTCGAAGACCTTTTTCATCGCCTCGTGCCCGATCTCGAGTACTTCGGTTTCCTCGAGCGCGACGATATTCGCGGCCCGAGGCTCGCCCGTGAAGAGGGCCATTTCGCCGAAAAAATCGCCTTCGTTCAAGGTGGCAACGCTGCGTGCCACGCCGTTCTCATTTATTTGGACAGAGACACGTCCGTTATGGACTACAAACATGGAGGAGCCGGCGTCACCCGCGCGAATGACGGTTTCGCTGGGTGCGAAAACGTGGCTGACTGCCGCCTGGGCAAGCATCGCGGTCTCTTCGGCAGACAGGGGCGCAAAGATATCGACGGCTGAAAGGCGTTCGACAATGGCGCTGCCATCGCCGGCCGGGGTTCCGGTTCGCGCCATTCGTTCTACAAAAAGTGTTCGAGTCGGGAATGCGAAGCTGATCCCGGCGCGCCTGAAGGCATACCAGATTCGCTGGCGCACAAGGGCGTCAGTATCGTTGTACTTTGCGTAATCGTCCAGCCAATACTTCACTTCATAATCAACACCACTCTCTCCCATATTTCTGATGCGAACTAAGGGAGTGATCCTTTCCGAAACATTGTCGGCCTCGCGCACCGCTTCACGCACAACGTGGATCGTTTTTGCCGGTGAGTCGGAATAAATAGTGTTGAAGAACACATGTCGAGCATTTAGGTTGTCGCGCGGGCAAACTTCGATTGGTTCACGTGCCGCGGTGCTGTTGCTGATCAGGACCACATGGTTTGAGAAGGTGCGTATCTTAACTGCGCGCCAGGTGATCTCTTCGACTACTCCGGAGTGACGTTGGGCGCCAACGGTAATCACATCGCCGATCTGAAAAGGCCGATCAGCCTGTAGCGAGATGCCGGCGAAAAAGTTTCCCAATGTATCTTGCAGGGCGAGACCTAGAATGACGCCGAAGATCGCTGATGTTGTGAAGAGGGCGCCAAGATTAACGCCTTCAAAAATCGCAGAGAAAATCAGTAGGAATAGCGCAGTGAAGGCGATGATCGAAAAGATATTGCGTACTAGCGTCGGCGCTTCATAGCCGCTGCGCATCTGGTAAATCAAGCCAAAGATTATGCTGTTGAGTACGCGTACGAATAAGTAGGCGAGAATGCCCAGCAGCACCAACCGTATGACATTGACTACCGTATCGGCGCGCGACGCGAGCCCGCCCATCCGCGCGGCCAGCAGTTGATGGATTTGGGTGTCAAATGAAACGACAAGATAGAGCAACAGCAACACGATCGCGGCAGTAACGACGAAGAGAATGCGCCTGTTGTTGGACCCGGAACGAATCACTTTGCTACTAGAATTTCGCTGGCAAGGTGCAGATTTTGGACCGCTGTTAACGCCTCTCTTTTATCACCGATTGTTGAGCTTGGCGAGAAGA
>DASSCX010000234.1:0-2892 GCA_035697425.1 Pyrinomonadaceae bacterium
GCTAGCTTTTTCTTTCTTCAAGTCTTGCTGCTCGGATTGATGGTCGTTGAGAAAGCGACGGCGGCCGAATCGAACAAGAACGTCATTCTTTCAACGACAACAAGCACGCAGGACTCCGGCCTGCTCGATGTTCTGATACCCTTGTTCGAACTGCAAACGGGATATTCGGTTAAGACTATATCGGTCGGCACCGGCCAGGCTCTGGCGATGGCAGCGAAAGGGGATGCCGACGTGGCCTTAGTTCATGCGCCGAGTCTGGAGAAACAGTATGTCGCGGATGGGAAACTGCTCAATCGGCGTTTGGTGATGTACAACGATTTCGTCATTATCGGACCCAAGGAGGATCCGGCAAAGATCAAATCGGCGAAAACTGCTCTCGCCGCATTGAAGCTGATCGAGCAGTCCAAATCCCCCTTCGTGTCCCGGGGCGACAACTCCGGTACGCATAATCTTGAGAAGTCGCTCTGGAAGGAAGCGGGGATCACGCCCAAGGGAGACTGGTACATCGAGGCAGGGCAGGGTATGGGCGCTACGCTGGGCATTGCCAACGAGCGCAACGCCTACACCATCACCGACCGCGGAACTTTACTAGCGCTCAGCAAGCGCGTGAATCTGCCGATTTTGATTGAAGGCGACAAGGCGCTCTTGAATATCTATTCGGTCATGGAAGTGAATCCCGCCAATGGTCCGCGGATTAACGCAACCGGCGGCAAAACCTTCGCTGACTTCATGGTCGCACCGCAGACGCAAAACATGATCAAAAGCTTCGGCGCGGAGAAATTCGGCCAGTCATTATTCGTGCCCGTCGCCGGAAAGAAAGAAGAAGAGTTGGGAGTGTAGGGTGGAGCTAATCTGGCAGGGAATCGTCAAAGCGGTGGAGCTAGTCTTTGGTCTCGATGCCGAGATTTGGGAAATCACCTGGCTGTCGCTCAAGATCTCTGGCAGCGCGACCTTGATCTCGCTTTTACTCGGTGTGCCCTTGGGAATCGCGCTGGCGCTCATACGATTTCGTGGGCGCAATACAACGGTTGCTTTGATCAATACCGGGATGGGCCTCCCACCGGTGGTGGTGGGGCTATTCGTATCGATTTTTTTGTGGCGCAGCGGTCCCCTGGGATTCATGGAACTGATCTACTCGCCGACGGCGATGGTGATCGCTCAGGTGATCATTGCATTTCCCATAGTCGCCGGCTTGAGCCTGGCAAGTTTCCAGGCACTCGATCCAAAGCTCGCGCTACAATTGCTCGGCATCGGCGCGTCGAAACCGCAACTGTTATGGCTTTTGTGTAAAGAGGCGAGACTACCGTTGCTGGCGGCGGTCATGGCTGGCTTCGGAGGTGTCATTTCTGAAGTCGGCGCATCGATGATGGTGGGCGGCAACATTCGTGGGCAAACCCGCGTTCTCACCACGGCGACTGTACTTGAAACCGGCAAGGGCAACTTCGACATCGCCATCGCTTTGGGCCTGATCCTGCTGGCGCTCACCTTCGCGATCAATTTTTTTCTTACGCGGATCCAGCAGCGGGAGCATCTCCAGTGGCCGAAGCTCTCCTAACCCTGCGCGACATCGCCGTTCATCACGGTGAACACGTTGCCCTGCAACGCGCGTCTCTGGAAGTCTACACGGGTGACCTATTGGCCTTGATCGGTCCCAACGGCGCCGGCAAATCGACCTTGCTTCGGGTAATGGGGATGCTCCAGCGTCCCGACCACGGGAATGTGCTGTTTCGTGGTCAAAATGCACTGAATGGCAATCCACTTGAGCTCAGGCGGCGCGTCGCTACGGTGTTTCAGGAGCCTTTGCTGCTGAACGCCACGGTTTATCAGAATGCCGCCCTAGGATTAAGACTGCGCGGAACTAGTCAAGTTGAGATTGAACGGCGCCTGGGTCCATGGCTTCAGAGGCTAGGCATCGCACATCTGATCGCCCGCTCAGCGCGCACCCTCTCGGGAGGCGAAGCGCAGCGCACGAGTTTGGCGCGGGCGCTCGTGCTCGAACCGGAAATACTTCTTCTCGATGAACCGTTCTCCGCCCTAGATCCTGCAGCGCGCGAGGATTTGCTCCGTGATTTTCAAGGAATTCTCCGAGAAACGTCGATAACCACGGTGTTCGTCACCCACGACCGTGACGAAGCCTTTGCTCTCGCCAATCGTATCGGCGTGTTGGATCAAGGCTACTTGCTGCAGATTGACTCCCGTGAAAATGTGTTTTATCGACCCGAGACAGAATCTGTTGCCGAGATCGTCGGCATCGAGAACCGTCTAACAGGAGTAGTCGAAACTTCCGACGGGGACGACGTCACGATCAGGATTGGCGACAGAAGAGTCCACGCCAAAGGACGCTTTAGCGCCGGGGCGAAGGTTGTTGCGTGTATTCGCCCGGAAGAGGTGTCTCTCAATCGCGCACACTGTGAAGCAAATGGTTTGAACCGACTCAAAGGTCAGGTCGTCGCCTTATCGTCAGGTATGACCCACCATCGGATAATCTTCAACTGTGGCGAATTCGATCTCATCGCGCTTGTGGATCGGAAGGGCTATATCAACCGAGAGCCATCCTACGGCGATGAGTTGGCAGCTGTATTCAACGCGACCGCAGTTCATGTGATCGATAAGAAAGATTGCCGAGGTGGCTTGGCCGTGGGAGCTATTTTATTGTAGTCCCGCCGCCTTGAGATATTGCAGGTCGATGAACCGCTCCGGCGGCGGCAGGGGCGGTTTGAGTTCGCCTGCTTCAGCCATAAACTGAATGACCTGGCCCATTCCTTTGATGTCCAATTCAGCTTGCTTGGGGACGACGCCGCGATCAGGGTCGAAATAGAGCGCAAGTGTTTGGCGGACGATTTCTTCAGGTGATCCCGTAGTCTCGATAGCCATGCGGACGACCTCATCGCG
>DASSCX010000235.1:0-11641 GCA_035697425.1 Pyrinomonadaceae bacterium
ACTCAATGCCCATGCCCGCCCTGCTAACAATTCAGTCTGGCATCAGCCAGATTCGCTACGCGACGCTTAAGGGCATCATGGCGGCAAAGAAGAAAGAGATAAGAGAAGTCACTCCTTCATCCGACATAGTTGAGCGGCCAAATCATCAGAAGATCGAGAAGATCTACCTGCCGCAAAAAACCAAGCAGACGCAGCTTCTGGGAAACGGCGACGCCAAGGCGGGGGCCGTGGCTCTCGCCGAGAAACTTCATACAGAAGCCCGAGTGGTTTGAGGCTCGTACAAGAGGCTCGTACAAATAGAGATCATTCATGAGTAACGGAATCTTAGTTTTCATAGAGCATCGCAAGGGCGTCCTTAACAAGACGTCCCTTGAGGCAATTGCCGCGGCCCAGAGCCTCGCTTCACAACTGCAACAGCCGGTCAATGCGATTCTGCTCGGCTCAGATGTAAGCGCCCTGGCTCAGGAGATAGTTGGCTACGACCTTGCAAAGGTTTTGTGTGCAACCAACGCGCGGCTTAACGAATACACGCCGGACGGCTACAGCGAGGCCATGGAGCACGTGATTCGACAACTTGACCCGCAGTTAGTCGTGATGCCGCATACCTATCTGGTGCGCGACTATGCGCCGAAGCTGGCGGCACGTTTTGGAAAGTCATTAATCAGTGACTGCATTCGTGCCGAAGTGGCCGGGAACACCATAACTTTCACGCGCCGGATCTTTCTCGGAAAGCTCGACTCGGATGTTGTTTCAGATGGCGAGCCTCCGGTATTTGCCACCTTCCAATCGGGAGCCTACCGGCCGGATCACGCCCGCAAGGGCGGCGGTGCCACTGTTGAAACAATTGAAGTTGAAGTTGGCGAAATCCGGATGACGCCTGAGGAGCCCTTCCAGGAAGTGAAGCAAGCTGTCGATCTCTCAAAGGCGGAAATAATTGTCGCCATCGGGCGGGGCATCAAAGGTAAGGAGAACATCGCCCTAGCTGAGAAACTGGCGGAAGTTCTTGGCGGAGATATAGCGGCATCGCGACCGATTTGCGACGCAGAGTGGCTACCGATTGACCGGCAGATCGGATCTTCAGGTCAGACAGTGGCGCCGAAACTCTACATCGCGCTCGGTATCTCAGGTGCAATTCAGCACTTGGTGGGGATGAAGAACTCGGGAACGATTGTGGCGATCAACAAAGATCCGGAAGCCCCAATCTTCGACATTGCCGACTATGGCATCGTTGGGGATCTTTTCGAAGCCGTGCCTGTCCTCACCGAAGAACTTAAGAAAATAAAGGGTATTGCATAACGAAACAACACGTCTGCACGCCTTATAGCGTCTGGGCACTCCACATCGCAGATTACAAAAGAAAACGAGCCCAACACATACGGTGTTGAGCTCGTTTCTTTTTGTTGGTTAGTCGGATTAATGATTCTTATCTGACCCTTCCACCTTGACGATCTTGTTATAAACGCCAAACAGAAGAAATGGCGCGACCCATTCGCCTACAAAAAGGCTGGCTCGCTTCTTACCTGTCAGTTGCAACAAGGCCGAAACTCCCATTGAACCCAGGGCCGCCCAGAGAAATATGTCGGAGGGCAGCTTTGCCGTCTGCTGCTCGATAGCCCTGGCTAGCGGTCCCTCCTGGTGCTCTTGCTCCAAATTAGCGGACTTCTGCTGAGTTGTTTCTTTCGTCGCAATCGGTTGTGTCATCGTAGCGCTCATCTTTTCCCCTTGCTTGATCAATCTTCCAAATTATGGCTGACGTTGTTTACATAAACATCAGTCAAAGCAATGTTAGTGGTTCGTGGTTGAGAAGTCCTCACCTCAAGGTCACGATCGTGTGTTATGTGGTCGAATGGTTTATTGCTTCAAATGTGTTTCGGCGGGATTTGCCACCTCGCATTAAGATCTCAATGGTACTAGGATCAAATCTCAAGATTGTTATGGAAACGGGGAAACTACCGAACTTTGGGTGCTGAGCATCAGAACAAAACACGAACGTGATCTTAAGCTGCAAAATGCTTGGCGATCGCTGCGGATCGGCAAAGGTGACAAATATGAGAATCCAGCAAATGCTAAAACAGGTGTGCGTTGCCGGCTTGCTCGCTGCGGTCTTAGCCGGGGCATCGGCAGGCGTGGCGTCGGCACAAGACGAAATTTACGAAGGCTCGACAATCACCGGAACGGTCGTCGCGTTTAGCGGACGGCTCGGAAGCCGGTCAAGCAACTTTCGACTAATCATCAGGAACTACACCAGTCGTGCCGACGTCGAGAGGCTTAATGAGGTACTGCGATCTGGACAAGACAAATTGCTAGATGCCATTTCCGGAATGTCTGCCGGACAGATTCAGATTGGTAACGGAGTTGGTGTTCCTGCGAACGTGATTTTTGCCGAGCCCTCGGCTAATGGCGAAACCAAAATCACGGTGATCTATCAACGCAACGTCCGCTTTTCCGAGTTGCGATATGGAACGCGTTCAGCAGATTACCGCTTTGGTTACGCGGAACTCTTTATCCGGCGTAATGGAGCGGGCCAGGGAACCCTGATCCCGGCCGCGAAGATCCGGCTCAGAGAGGGCAACACCTGGGAAGTGGAGGACTTTGGCATCTATCCGGCCCGTCTGCTTGGCTTGCGCGTACGTGGTGGGCGAGTACCGCGTTAGGTTAGCTTGCGAATGTATCAAAGCTGGGATCGCGTTTCACACAGAGAGGTCGCAAGGTCGAAGGGTTAGATGCTCCCACTTCGTCGTGAGGGGGCAACAAATTCAGAGCCGGGAGCGACCGTATTCGACCTCAGATGTTACTCGGTACAATCACGGAAGCGGGAGCGTTAGCGACCGCATTCAACTAAGCTAGCGATTAGGTCAAGACCCTCGCATCAACGCTACAAAACTGAAGACGTAGAGAGCTGCGGGTATCGGCGCGAGGGTGCATGCGGGATCGTCGTCAGGGGCTGCGAGGATTTGCCAGAACACGGTGCCGACACCCGCGACACCGCCGAGCATCTCAAACACCGCTATTAGCCTTACCAGGAATTTTGTCACGCCATACTATCCCAGCGGGACGTAGTCGTATTCGCCGCCACCCTGGAGGATCAGGAAGGTAGTTGAAGTATCAGCATCGTTCTTAACAAAGTGAGGTCGGCCGGCGGCTACAGCGAATACCTCGCCCGGACCGAGCGCAATTTCTTCAATGGGTTCTCGCAGCAAGATTCGAATTCTGCCGGCGACCACATAAAAAGTGTCCTGCACGTTGTTGTGGTAGTGCCAGGGCACTCTTTGAGTCGGCGAGATTTGCAGCTCACTGATGCGGAAGCCCGGACGCTCCGCGTGTAGAGCTCGCCGTTCGACTTCATAGAGGTGACTGGCGTCTGTGATCGATTCCATATGATTCGATTGCTATCGCCCGGGGCGTCGTCAGCTTGAGCTCCGGACGGAGTGAGTGGCGGCGTCCACGGAGGGACGTTCTATACGGGCAGATCAGAAGGCTACTGTTACGGTTGAAGCTTGCGCAACTCCGCCAATACCTCTTCCGGTTTCCAGGAATTGTCCCGATATACCTTCACCACTCTGCCCTCGGGATTGATAATTATTGTTCGCAGCCCATGAACGATCTGATCCTGATCCGCGTAGTAGCGCAAGCCAAAGAATTGCGCAACGCCTTTTACTTGATCTTTTGTCCCAGTGGCAAATTCCCAATGCATAAACTTTTCGTCCGTGTATTTGCCTGTATGTGCAGCTCCATAACTCCGCAACACGGCCGGCGTGTCGTAATCAGGATCTATGCTAATGCTTAAAAGGTGTGTCTTTTGGTAAAGCTCAGGCTGCTTCGCAAGCTCGCTCTCGATCTGCGCAAAGTTCTGACTCATAAGTGTGCAGTATTCCGGAATTGGGCAGCGCGTATAGATGAAGGTCAATAACAAGGTCTTGCCGCGGTACTGCCCCAGGTGAATCCGCTGGTCGCTCTGATTCGTTAGCCCGAAATCGGGAACTTCGGCGCCATCCTGAGCCTCAACCACTCCGCCGGGTCCAGGAGCACTTGTGTCCGCGCTCTCTTGCGTGATCACGATTTCTTCCAACCACGATTCCGTCCCATCCACGACGAGGGTCGCAGTAATGCGATCGCCGGTGGCAAGCACCTTAAACGGCCAGTCTTCTCGGAGTGTGAAGGGCATCGTCATCGCCGGCATGTAATCCTTGACGTCCTCGTGGGCCACCGTAATCTGGTGCTTCTCTGGTTCAACAGATAGAACCTTACCCGTAAGCTCGTAACGTTTCTGATTGGAAGTGTCCTTGCGGCAGCCGGCCACGGCAAGAAGAAGTAGGGAAGTGATAACTATGAAGACGAGTTTGTTCATGAATGTGTTTCTTAGTTGACCTTCGGTTTTGCGTTGGAAAAATGATCTTTAACGCAGAGGCGCGGAGGCACAGAGGTGCTGAGAAACTAAAGCCTCAAAGTTGAGTATTCTTTTCTACTATTGATCTTGTGCTGTTTGCACATACGCATTCGATTCGATCAAGGTACTCAAACTATCTGCTCTTCAAAACTCTGCGTCTCTGCGGGCGCGGTTATCCATCTTATGCCTACGATTGCGTGCCTCCTGGCGCTTCCGCGCGGCAGCTATCTCCGCTCAAGCTTTTCGTCATAGAGCGCCTGGTATTGCCAGTAGTTCAACATCACTTTGAAGACGTAGTCCTTCGTCTGCGCAAAGCCAATTTCGGGAACGTAGCGATCCGGATCGTTGGCGCGCGAACGTGCCAGCCAACGCGCCATATTTTCGGGCCCGCCGTTATATGCAGCAGCGACGGCCTGCGGCTGGTTCGGAAACTGTTTGAATAAGCCGGCCAGGTATTGCGAGCCAAAGAGAATGGCGGTGTCCGCATTGTAGAGATCGTCCTGGCTGAAGTTCTGCAAACGCAGTTCAGCCGCCATCGCGTTCGAAGTCTCGGCAATGAATTGCATCAGTCCGCGTGCGGCGGCGAGCGATTTGGCGGCCGGCTGAAATCGCGACTCCTGGCGTGCAAGCGAAATCGCAAAGCGCGGATCCACTCCACGGGGCGGGCCGTGCTTTAGCAGTGAGTCGCCATATGGCAGTGGGTACAGTAAGTCGACCAGGTCGCGCGGTGCCAGTTCCAGCACATAGTCCGCCGGAACATTCCTCCAGAACTGCTCTCCAAACCTCACGGCTTGATCGGCGTGTCCGCCACGCAACTGATAAACAGCGAGCGTAAAGTCACTGTCGCTAAGAACCGAAGCAGTCGCTTTCGCCGGAGGCTTGCCCGCTTCCGCTTTATTGTTTTCAGCTTGCGCGGCGACAAACTCAGGCGCTCCTTCGTCGTAAAGACCAAGAAACAAAAGCTCGTTGGCGAGTTGCGTGTGTGTGTTGAGGGCAGAAGTTTCCGCTGCACCTTGACGCACGTTCTGTCTTCCCAACGGCAGCAGGCTAAACTCAGGCAGCTTATACGCCGGGAGAGATTCGTATGTGCGCAGCACCAGCTCCAGAATCTCATCGTGTTGCGCCTGATCCAAGACGAGACGAAGCGCATTCTGAGCGACGCGGCGGCCTTCGTCCGTCTTTCCGCCGTTGATTAGTTTCTCAGCCTCAGCACGCAGTGAAGTCGCCCGACTCTGAATCAAGGAGCTTGTTTTGGGATCTTTGGCCAGGGCGAGCAGATGCTGCGTGGACCGTTTGCCGTAGTAGTCATTACGTCCATCCACAAGAGAGAGATAATCGTTGACTGCTTCACCCGGCCGTCCCAACTGTTCCAAAGCAAAGGCGCGCAGAAACGTCACCTCGGCTTGAGTTGTGCCCCCAGCGATTCGAGTTCCGCCCAGATCCGTAGCGCTAGCTAACTCATTAGCATCCGCGACGAGTGCCTGCCAGTTAGCTTGAGCCAAGTGGATCCGCAGTTGGGAGAATAATGCCAGCGCGCTGCCAAGTTGAGTTCGGAAGCTCACCCTGGTCTGCTGCACCCATGCGAGTGCCTCCGGATAACGACCTGCTTCATGCAAGGCATCAATGATGTTCAGGAACGGACGTTCGGGATTCGGACCATCTGCGAACTTCTCGCTATAGAGTTTGTAAGCGGCGACCGCGTCGTCAGTACGTTTTAAGCGGTTATAGGAGCCTGCGGTAAAGCTGAGCGCATCCCGAGCACTCATGCTCTCAGGAAACTTTGTCAGCACCTCCTGAAAGTACTTCAACGCCGCTTCGTATTTCTGCTGTAGATAGAAACCGCGACCGATCTGGTAAAGCGCATTCGCAACCGACGGGTTTTGCGGAAATCGGGCAACCACCACTTCGTAATGCAAGCGGGCCGCGTCAAAGTCGCGATTGAACTGATAGACCGAACCGCGCAGCAAGTGTTCGGTCTCAGTAGGTTGCCCAATGCGAGCTGTTTGCCCGCCAGTATCGAGGCTATCAAGAGCGCGGACGGCTGCCAGGGCAAAGTCGTCTGGGCGTGCGGCATCAGGCATTTGCATTAGCAGCCTTGTGAAAGCTAGGCGGGCGTCCGCGTCGTTCCCTGACTTGAGGAGGGCGTGACCAAGGAACGCCTGGCTTTCACGGGCGACTGGAAGATTCTTGGATTCGCCCAACTGCCGGAAGGTCGCCGCCGCACCTTTGAAATCCTGGCTCTCGAGAAAACTTTGGCCCAATCTCATTGTCGCCGCATCGCGTATGAGACTATTGGGAGAGGTGTTCAGTAGTAACCGGAGCTGTTCGCGTTCATGAACGAGATCACCGTTCGCCCGCGAGATCTGCGCGAGATGCCACAGTGAATACTCGGTCAGAACTGAACGGCGAGCGACGTTAGCTTGATAACTGCCGGCCGCGCCCGCGGCATCGCCCGTTCTTTCCTGAAGCCGGCCGAGCAGGTAATCGTAGTTGTTAACGGCGAAAAGCTGCGCGTTGGACGCTTGCAGCGCACGGAGTTGGGCCAGGGCCGCGGGAAAATTACCTGCGTCAATCGCGGTGCGTAGCTGCTGATGATTGTCCTGAGGCGTTTGTGCAGCTGCTGTGGCAAGAAGAAATGCTACTGTGGCAAGAACGATGAACACGCGCTTGAATTTGGATTTATGATGCACGTATGGAATTATCAACGATGGTCAGACAATTCCCAAACGCGGTCCAGTGAGACGCACAAATGGCTTCGAACGAACAGAAAACTGTAGCGGTGGGCCGCGCCAGCATCTTGGACGGTGCGCGTGTGGCCAACGATATCAAGAAAGAGGTGACTGCTGCTGTCGCTAAGCTCTGGGAGGAGCGGGGAATAAAACCGTGTCTTGCCGCGGTGCGAGTCGGCGACGATCCCGCGTCGGAGGTTTACGTTCGCAACAAGATCAAAGCTTGCGAAGAAGTTGGGATCTACTCTGAACACCACGCGCTTCCGGCTACTACTTCGCAAGCCGAACTGTTGGAATTGATAGCCTCGCTCAACGCTCGACCGGATGTGCATGGAGTTCTAATCCAAATGCCGCTGCCCAGGGGAATCGATGAAAGTGCGATTCTGGAAGCGGTCGATCCAGCCAAGGATGTCGACGGCTTTCACCCGCAAAATGTCGGCAAACTGGCAATGGGTCACCCAAACTTCGTTCCCTGCACTCCAGCGGGAATCATGGAGCTGCTGAAGCGGAATCATATTGAGATACGTGGGGCTGATGCCTGTGTGATTGGCCGCAGCCAGATTGTTGGCCGTCCCATGGCCCAACTGCTGATTCAGAACGATGCCACCGTCACGGTTTGCCATTCTCGTACACGCGATCTCGCAGCAGTCGCGCGTCGCGCAGATATTCTGGTGGTGGCGATCGGTCGGGCGGCCATGGTCGGAGCCGACTATATCAAGCCAGGTGCGACCGTGATCGATGTGGGTATGAATCGAGTTACCGATGAATCAGCCGCTCGCGAGCTTTTCGGCGAAGACGCAGAACGACGGATCAAGATCATTGCCAAACACGGATACACCCTAGTTGGTGATGTACATCCGGCTGAGGCCGATCGAATCGCGGGACGGCGAACCCCCGTTCCTGGAGGCGTGGGCCTGTTAACTGTAGCGATGCTTTTGGCAAATACGGTGAAGGCAGCAAGACAGAACTAATTGACGATTGCCAATTGCCAATTGTCGATTAAAGAAGCCGTTCGCCAGCTCGTGAGTCAGGTCAGCCAAGTTTCAAGCGTCAGCGTGCAATTCGGCAATCGGCAATCTTCAATCTTCAATGACCATGCTTCGTGTCGGACTTACAGGATCAATCGGCGTTGGTAAGTCGTTCGTTGCCGGCGTCCTGGAAGAGCTTGGGTGTCACGTTGTCGATGCCGATCAAACTGCTCGCGAAGTGGTGATGCCGGGAACACCCGGACTCGCTACAGTCGTTGAAACTTTTGGCTCGAAGGTGCTGCGTGATGATGGCACTCTCGACCGCCAGAAGCTGGGAGCAATAGTCTTTTCCGATCAAAGCAAACGGGAGTTACTAAACTCTATTCTCCATCCCTACATCATCGTTCGCCAGGATGAACTGTTGCGCGAGTGGGAAAGAGCAGATCCCGCCGGGATCGGTGTAGTCGATGCGGCCTTAATGATTGAGTCGGGTGGTTATAAAAGGTTCGACAAGTTGATCGTGGTACATTGCCGTCCGGAAGTGCAGCTAGAGCGACTGATTAAGCGGGATGGGATTTCTGAGGAGGAAGCGCGCCAGCGTGTCTCTGCGCAGTTGTCTCAGGAAGAAAAATGTAAGCTTGCCGACTACCTGATTGACACTTCCGAGGGCTTTGCCGCGACGCGGACGCAGACCGAAAAGGTTTTCCGCGAGTTGCAGGAACTGTCGCGCCGCCAGGTTGTCAAATCTAGCAAATGAAGATGAACCGCTTTCCCCGTTGCTTAAGAGTTTCCCTAACCGGGCTGCTATTGCTCACTGTAAGCATCGCTCCCAGCGCCTGTTTCACCGGTCAAACTTACGAAGCCTATTACGGGCGCATTATTGTTCCCCGCGAGCAGGGTTTTCGTTGGATCGATGGCACCTTGCCGCAGACCTTTGATCCCGCCTTCGCGGCAGCCCCTCCCGATACTGATTTGGTGCGGGCGATTTTTGAAGGATTAACCGACTATGATCCGCAAACGCTCGCGCCGATCCCCGCCGTTGCCAAACATTGGGAGTCTGCAAACGACGGGCGCACCTGGACCTTTTATTTACGCGAAGACGCGCGCTGGTCAAACGGTGAGGCCGTGGTGGCGAAGGACTTTGTCGATTCCTGGCGTCGTACTATGCGTATCGGTGATCTTGCACCCCACACGGATCTGCTTAGCAACATCGTCGGCAGTGCGGCTGTTTCGGTCCCCGAGATTCCAGCGCGCAACGGTGGCTCCCGAGGGTCGCGGGCGACCACCGAAAATCCTGCGACTCGCGCTGACGCGCGCTTTGGTGCCGAGGCAGTCGACGAACACGTCTTGCGGGTGAGGCTGCAAGTTCCCGACTTGAATTTCCCGGCCCTCGTTGCGCATCCCGTATTTCGTCCCATCAAAGTTGCGCCAGAGAACTCGCTAAAACGGATCGATGCCACCGGGCTGGTTTCCAATGGCGCCTTTCTGTTAACCCAGCAGGACGACAATCGCGTCTTGTTGCAACGCGCTGACAACTACTGGGGCAGAAACGAAGTTGCATTGGAACGCGTGGAGTTTATTGGTGCCAATAACGCAGAAGCCGCTCTTGCCGCGTACCGTGCCGGAGAAGTTGACGCGGTCACCAACTCCCCGTTTGAACCCTTAGCTCTGAAACTGCTCGCGCCCTACCAGGACTTTCGCCGCAAAACGTATGGCGCCCTGACTTACTACAGTTTCAACGTGTCTCACGAGCCGTTTGACGACGTGCGCGTGCGCGAGGCCCTCGCGATCGCCATCGATAGAGAAAGGCTAGCCCAGGATGATATGGGTGGCGCCACAGAGCCGGCGAAGAAATTTCTTCCGGAGTTGAAAACAGAATCGGCGAAAGTCGTAGTGTCGAAAACGGAGTTGCTCGAACGGGATGCGGAGCGCGCGCGCGAATTGTTGGCAGAAGCGGGCTATCCAGACGGGCGCGGGTTTCCAGTTGTTCGCCTGCTCATAAACCGCAACGAGCAGCAGCGGCTGATTGCAAACTCGATCGCCCAGATGTGGCGCAGCATTCTGAACATCGAAACGGAAATCAGCATTAAGGGTTGGGACGAGTACGAAGCCGCGATCTCGGCGGGCGAGTACGACGTGGTGCGGCGCGGCATGGTGATGCAGACGACCGATGAACTAACGAACATTCGCGCCCTTTTTCAACCCGACAGCCAGCCCGTTGCTTCACCTGCAAACGCGACTACAGCGGCAAACGGGTCGAGTGGCGCCGCCCGAGAGAGATTAGAACCCGCGAACCCCCCACCGCTCGAATCAGAAGCAGATGCGTTGAAGGAATTGCGTGCAATACCGCTCTATTTCGCTTCGTCTCATGCGCTCGTCAAGCCTTACGTCACGGGTTTCGATTCCAACCTGCTCGACGCTCCCTCACTTCGGCGCGTGCGCATAGATACCAACTGGACAGCTCCGAAGAACGCTAACAGCGGAAGGTAGAGGCGTTCAGGAGCGCCGGGTGAGACGCCCGCGATTTCACAAGCACACCGACAAATGTTACTGGTCTGGTTTCATTCTTATTCATACCGGGCTTTAGCCCGGTGGCACAACGCCCCTAATCAACGGAACCGTTTTAACGGTTCCTGTCCAGCCCCGCAAAGAGAAACCGTTGAAACGGTTAGTATATTCCGCGAGCCCGCCATTCACCGGGCTAAAGCCCTGTGAGAATGAAAAGGGTTCATAAGATCAAATTGAACTGCTAGCTGCCGAATCTGTTTCTTGATCAAAGTATTTCTGCGTGTTAACTTTCGCGCGCATCGCCCCCGTGCGCAGGTGAATCAAGTGAACAGCGAACGCATCCGCAAGCGAATCATCATCGCAATTCTCCTGACGGCTTCTGCCCTGGTATCTATTAGCTGCAATGTAGCCTCCGGCAATGAAGAGTTCTTCGGCAAGACCACACCTCCTGAACGCAATATCCTTCGCTATGTAAATGGCCCTGAGCCTGAATCGTTTGACCCGGCGGTCAGTTCTGGGCAACCAGAAGCGCGCATCTACATGGCCCTCTTCGAAGGACTGGTCGAATATCATCCCAAATCGCTCGACGCTATTCCCGCCATTGCCGAACGTTGGGACACCAACAACGATTCATCGGAGTTTGTCTTCCATCTGCGCCACAATGCGCGCTGGTCGAACGGCGATCCCATCAACGCACACGACTTCACTTACAGCTTGCGCCGGGCTTTGTCGCCGGAAGTTCAATCGCGGACGGCGAATCTTGCCTATTACATCAAGTACGCGCAGGCATTTAATTCGAAGTCATTCTTTGTGCGCGATCCGCAAACGGGGAGGTTCCTCCTGGAGCAAGACTTCGCTGAGGGACCAGCCGTCACTCCGGTTTCTCTGAGCCAAAAAGCGTTGGGGGCTAACGAATCGGAATATTCACTTGCCGACGGAACCTCTGCTGCTTCCGACACGCAGTTTCATCAGTACATGCATTCGCCTGGACGTCTGGTGCTGCCCGGCAGCGAAAAGGCGCGCCAAAAAATATTGGACGCAAATCCAAA
>DASSCX010000236.1:0-3974 GCA_035697425.1 Pyrinomonadaceae bacterium
TTGAATCAACGAGCTACGGCGTTCCGCGCAGCGACTCATCACGCTTAGCTTTGAACTCAGAGCCGGCTTTCCACTCCGGTAGCTTTTCTGTCTGCGCGACCCGATAACCAATCCAGGTAAGCATCTGGACATCCTCCACAGCGCCGGACAAGTCCCAGTCAGGTTTTATCTGGTCTGAAACCTTGTGGTAGTCGTTGTTGGTGTATTCATCGCGCTTTTGCTTGCTATAGGCGGCATCTTTCCCGACGTAGTCCTGACCCGCATCGGTGTAAAGCGCGGGCACGCCCTGCTTCGCAAATTCAAAGTGATCGGAACGATAGTAAAACCCCTTCTCAGGTTCCGGGTCCGGATTAACGACGCGTCCTTGAGCAGACGCAACCTCCTTCAGGAAGTCGATCATCGTGCTGTTATCATCGCCCACCATTGTGATGTCCTTCGTTCGCCCCCATTGATTGACGCCATCCATGTTGATGTTGGCTGCTGTCTTGTTTAAGGGATAGAGCGAGTTGGTGGCGTAGTACTTGGCACCCAGCAGCCCTTTCTCCTCTGCCGTTACGGCGAGAAAGAGAATCGAACGTTTTGGTGGCGTTGCTAATTTAGTGAAGGCTTCAGCGATTTCCAGCAGTGCTGCGGTACCGGACGCATTGTCGAGGGCCCCGTTGAAAATTTGGTCACCCGGCAGCTTCGGATCGCGGCCGAGGTGATCCCAGTGCGCTGAATAGATTACGTATTCGTTCTTCAAGTTGGGATCAGAACCTTCAAGTTTTGCCACGACGTTGTTGGAGTTGATCTCACGAAGCGTGTTTTTTATGTCGAAGTTGGCCTTGGCGTTGAGAGTTACGGGCTTGAAGTCTTTCGTAACTGCCGCTTTCTTCAAGGCATCAAAGTCCTGTCCGCTGGCAGTAAAAAGCTCCTTGGCTCGATCTGTAGTGATCCACGATTCAACCGCAACGCGTCCCATATTCTTGTCGGGGCTTTGAATGTCGAAGTTCTCGCGCGACCAACTTCCCGACACAACTTCATAGGGATAACCTGCCGGCCCCGTTTCATGGATGATGATGGCCGCGGCGGCACCTTTCTCCGAAGCGATTTCATACTTGTAGGTCCAGCGGCCGTAGTAAGTCATCGCATTACCCTTGAACATTTTCGAATCGAGCTTCGTGGCGTCGGTCGCGTCTGGTACCGCCGGATCGTTAATCAACATGACGATCGTTTTGCCGCGCACGTCCACTCCCTTGTAATCGTCCCAGCCATATTCAGGAGCGACGACTCCATAACCCACGAAGACAATGTCGGAGTTTTCAACTTTTGACTCGGGAACGAAGCGGCGCGAGACTGCGACATAATCTTTCGGGAACTCAAGATTGATCTTTTTGCTCCCAGCAGAAAACGAAGCAGTGGGTTGCGCCGTGAAGCCAGCGAGCGGAACTTTCTGCACGTAGGTGCCGTCCGGGTTACCCGGCTTGAGACCTAGTCGTTGAAACTGTTCGGTTAGATACTTGACCGAAAGCTCCTCGCCTTTGGTGCCCGGTCCGCGTCCTTCGTATTCGTCCGAAGACAGGACCTTTGTATGCTCCATGATGTCGTTTGCCTGGATCGAATCAAACGCGGGCTTCAAGTCTGCCGATTCCGACGCCGTGGAAACTGGAGCATTGGCGTTAGGTTGATTAGTTGGTGGCGCTTGCATGCAAGCAATGATCAGCGAGAGGGAGATCAAAAGCAGAATGGTGCAAAAGGAACGCGTCTTCATATCGCAGGCCTCATTTCGTCGAACTGAATTTTGGACAAAACCTTTCTAAGCCGAAACAGCAGTCAAGTCAAATCATTGCCGATTGGCGGTTGCCGATTGCCAATTTCCGGTTCGTCTCGCTATTGACCAAAACTACACGGTAGGTAATATCTTTTCTTCATGAACATTCGCAGATTGAACTGGCACATCTGGGCGGGATTTTTGCTCAGCATCTTGGCCTTTGTCAGCTATACACTCTTCTTCGTTAACTTTCCTATCACGCGCGACTTTCCCTGGGCCAACCTGATCCTGTTCATGATCGCCGCCGCGCTTTTGTTTGTTGGTGTCCGGCGGGCCTTTGCTCCTGACCGCTCACGGCTGGCGAAAGTTGGCAGCTCGATACTGGCGGTCCTCGGTGTACTGATTATCGGCCTCTTTATTTTTACGATCTTCATCATGGCGCGATGGCTCCCGCCAGCGTCGGGCGCGCCACGCGTGGGGAATAAGGCGCCGGAGTTTACGCTCGTCGATGTGAATGGCAAAGCGACTTCACTAGCTGAACTGCTCACTACGCCCATGAACGTCAGCAATACCGCGAAGCCGCGCGGCGTCTTGCTGATTTTCTATCGTGGCTACTGGTGACCATCCTGTCACTCCGAGTTACGGGGTATCGAACGCAACCTAGCGAAACTTTCTGAGGTAGGGATTCGTCCAATAGCTATCAGTGTCGATTCACCGGAAATCAATCGAGACATGTTGGCAAAAGCGGGCTACACGTTCACGTTCCTTTCGGATCCCCAAGCAGAAACGATTCGCCGTTACGATCTGCTGCATGCGGGGGCTGGTGCAAACGGGCAGGATATCGCCCGGCCGGCGGAATTTCTGCTGGACTCAACCGGTGTGGTCCGCTGGGTAAATTTGACGGACAACTACTGGGTGCGTGCCCGTCCGGAGCAGATCCTCGAAGCATCGAAGCTGCTGGAGTAGTACTCAGGTTACAAGTTTCTGACTTTAGCTAAGTCTTGCAGCTCCGCCGAGGAAGGTGCGCGGTAAGTCTCTGAGTTACCGACTCGAGACCATGTGATAGACGACTCAGGTTATTTCGATGCAATACCTCTTTCTTTCCTTGTTGTTTGCGACGGCCTTAACTGCGGGTCCGGAATCGTCGCTGCACCGTTCGACAAACATCAGGCCGCAAACGCCAGCACTCAGTGAGACGGATCGAATACGACTCAGCGAAGCGTTTCGTCTTGCCGATCAACTCGGCGATCGAATTTGGCCGCGCTGGAGTAGAGCGCCGTTCGCGGTGCTCTTAGTGACTCCGGAATATGAATTCCTGATTCGGCATCCCCTGCCTTCTCCGGACTTCGCGAGCCTCGGTTACGATCGTGAACTTAATAGCGATGTCTTCTATCGCCGGCGCACGATGGCGCCGAGTCTCCTGGCCACGTTTCCCGCAATCCGCGGCAGCATGGTTTCTACGATCGTAGTTGGGCAGGCAGAAAACACCTTAGCTAAGACTTCCACCCCCTGGGTTGTCACACTCCTTCACGAACACTTTCATCAACTTCAGGACTCGCAACCAAATTTCTATGTTGATGTAAACGCCCTCAATCTGGCGCGAGGCGATCAGAGCGGGATGTGGATGCTCAGCTACGCATTTCCTTACGACCGGGCGGAGGTACAAGCGCAATTTGCAAAGATGAGCGAGCTGCTGGCCGCGTCTGTGCGCGCGCCCAAGCGCGAGCGCGCGATGCGGGTTCGCGATTACCTGGCAGCGCGCCGCAGGTTCCAAAAGCTCGTCGATCCGGACGATTACAAGTACCTCGCCTTTCAGCTTTGGAAGGAGGGAATTGCGCGCTACACCGAATACCACGTCGCGCGCTTGGCGGCCACGACCTATCGGCCCACGAAGGAATTCCAGGCCTTACCGGATTATCGTTCGTTTGCCGATGTCGCCCGCACCACGTACGACGGCATCTTTCGCCAGTTGCGGACGCAGAAGCTGGGAGAGTCGAAGCGAGAAGTCGTTTACTCATTTGGCGCAGCAGAAGGGTTGCTGTTGGACCAAATCAAACCGGGTTGGCGTCGCAGATACTTTGTGAAGAAGTTTGATCTCGGAAAACTTTGAGAAAGTTTTTGGAGTGCGCGGACTTGTCAGCGCGTTTTTAAAAAGTGGAAAGCGGCGACAAGGCGCTGCACTCCCAAAAGTCAGCCCTTGCGCTTCCTTGCCGGCATTTCCACT
>DASSCX010000237.1:0-32318 GCA_035697425.1 Pyrinomonadaceae bacterium
TGCACGCCTTTATCGAGAAACTCTTTCTGACGGTGCACCATCGACTCTACCACTTTGTAAATGGTTTGGCGGCGGTGCTCAATGTTACGCAATAAATCCACAGCGGAGCGGACCTTCTCGCGAATGAAGCTCTTTGTCTCGCTGCTTGTACCCGGCTGACTTAACATTTGTTGGTACTGCTGGCTGATCCGGAGGCGCGGACTGCCATCGTCGGCGAAATAGATCACATATTCGTCATCGTCCTCATCAAGTTTCTCAATGTAGATCTCGGGTGTGATCAAGATCGGCTCTTCGGCAGAATAGCGCCGGCCCGGATAGGGCTCGAGTGTGCGGATAAACTGCAACTCCGCCAACAAGGTGTCCACGTCGATCCCGATCTGTTTGGATAGATGCGGCAGTTTGTGCTGTTGCAGTTCCGATAGATGGTCGTTTATCAGTCTGGTGGCGAGGCGATCGCTTTCCCCTCGCACTTCCAATTGCACCAACAACGATTCCTTTACGTCACGGGCGCCGCAACCAACCGGATCAAGTCGCATCACGGCCTGACGCGTCTCCTCAACGAGCTCCTCTGTCCAGCCACCCATCTGCGCGATTTCCTCATTGGTCGCACTCAGACGCCCATCGGCGTCGAGATTTCCAATTACGCAAATCGCGGCCTCACATTTGTCCGCTTCCATCGGACTCATGTGCAACTGCCATTCGAGATGATCGGCGAGGGATGGGGGCTTGGTAAGAAATTGTTCGAAGGTGGGGGCGTCTTCTTTGTATTCAACTTCCTGCGTTTTGTAACCAGGATCGAGATAATCCTGAAACTCGCGGCCAAAATCTATTTCGTCAAACGCGTCGCGGGAGGCTTCATCGCCAACCACTTCATCACCAATAGAATCCTCACTGGGATCTGCCGAACCGTGTGCCTCAAACTCAGCGGCGTCGTGCTCGCCTTCAGCGGCAGTAAAACTCTCAGCGTCGCCAGAGCCATTGGAGGACGGCGAGCCTAACTCCGGCTCTACCGCTTCGATGCGCGGCTCGTCAGCCGCGGCATCGGCACTGGCGAGGTGATCCAAAATCTTCTCCGCCAGCTCCTGGGCCTCCTCCTGCGTCGCTACTTCCTCGAGCACCGGGTTCTCAAGCAATTGCTGTTGAATCAGATCGCTCAATTCGAGCGTCGTCATTTGCAGCATCTCTATGCGCTGGCGCAACTGGGGCGTCAACACGAGACGTTGAGAGAGGTTTGTAGTTAGCTTAAGGGACATTCCTTAGGACAAAAGCGACTGTTGTTTTTATTTTGCGCCTGGTTGCGCAGGAAGATTATAACCGATTCCGGGACGGTTTGCGCGGCACTTTCACATGCGGAATTTTTCGCCCAGATATAGTCGCCGAACTTCTGCGTCTTCTGTCAACTCTCTTGGGGCCCCCGAGCGAAAAATTTTACCTTCGGCCATTATGTACGCTCGATCCGTCACGCCCAGGGTTTCCCTCACATTGTGATCTGTGATCAAAAGCCCTATTCCACGATTACGCAGATACAGGATGACATTTTGAATATCGTTGACGGCTTTGGGGTCGATGCCGGCGAAAGGTTCGTCCAGCAAGATATATTGCGGTTCGGTTGCGAGCGCGCGCGCGATTTCCGTTCGGCGCCGTTCGCCGCCGGAAAGTGCATCGCCACGAGTGTTGCGGACCTGGGCGATACCAAATTCTTCCAACAACTCCTCTAATCTCGTCAAACGCTCACGCCGTCTTAGGCCCATCGTTTCCAGCACCGCAAGAATATTCTGAGCGGCCGTCATTCTGCGGAACACCGAGGGCTCCTGAGGCAGGTAACCCAGCCCCAGGCGCGCTCGTAGATACATCGGCAGTTGTGTTACATCGCGTTCTCCGAGTCGCACCACGCCAGAATCCGGATGCTCCAAACCAACGATCATATAGAAAGTCGTGGTCTTACCAGCACCGTTGGCGCCTAACAACCCGACTACCTCGCCCTTCTCAACGTACAGGCTCACATCATCAACCACGCGGCGGCGGTTGTAAGATTTTTGTAAATGAGAAGCGGCGAGAGCTAAAGGAGAGGGTGCTGGCTGAGCGTGATGGCCGGCAAGCGCCGCACCTGTCTTAATAAATTCGTCTTTGTCGTTTTCAGTGATCGCCAAGACTTTCACTCTGTAACGCAAACTGTTCGTTTGCGCAAATAGATTCGCAAACTTTAGTTTGCGCTACACGACGAATGCACGGCGGCAATCGAGTCCGGATTAACTAGTTCCTCTTGACCTTATGAGTTGAGCGGACACGTCCGGGCGATTGTGGCCCGCGCGGATCATCTGCGACGACTCTATCTTCTCGCATATAAACCGTCAAACGTGCCCCTTCGGTGTTGCCTTTGTCAGCGTCATCCACCCGTGCCGGGTTGCCCTTCAACACCGCAACCTCATTCGCGGCGGTGTATTCCACCCAATCCCCGGTACCTTTTCGGTTGGGCTGCGTCAATACAACGTTTCGCTGCGCCACCGTTTTTTCCATCTCGTTGTTTTCCTTATTGAGATAGACATCGGCGACGCCGCTCGTGATGCGGTCTGTGCCTTGACGAATATCGACGTTGCTTTCGTAGTGCAGCAAACGGTTAGGGTCTGAGTAGAACATCGAGTCAGCAGTGGCGAATACCGGAACAACCGCACTGGAATCCTTACGACGCGCGTTGTAGACGGCACTCTGCACTCGACCGTTCGCATCCATTTTCTTTTCGTCGCGATAGATTGTCAGCTTGTCCCCGCGCACGAAATTATCGTCCTGCCACGCGCGCGCATTGCCAGTGTAAATAGCAATCCCTTTATCGTGATGAAACTCGCCGCGGTCGCTGACCACATAAACGGGACTCTTAACTTTACGAAAAGGAGTCGCGCCATTGGTCTGTTCCTGACTGTAATAAGTCGTCGCCGTTTTTCCACGACTGTAGGAAACATGGTCGCGTAGATTTGAATCCAGCTCGATAGCCTTCGTGCGGGCTCGCGCGTCCCAGACCGTGGGTTCGCCGCCACGCATCCTAATCGTGTCTTCAGCCGCCACGTAGGAGATGTTTGCCGCCACGCCATTGCGATCGTTTTCGTTAAACTTGGCGTCGTCTTGAGCGTCCATGCGCTCAACGTCCTGGGTTTCTTTCACAAACACTGCTGCAATCTTTTTCCCGGTCAGCGTGCGAACGCCGCGCGTCTCGCTCTTGATCACAGGCTCAATCACAGCTTTCGCGCCGCCGCTGGCTGTGAAGACTCGCGCGAGGTTTCCAGATTCAAAAAAGTCGCAATCAAACCTTGGCGCCGTTAGGGTCTTGCGGTCTGACGCCGCATTTTGCACTATCGGTTCAACAAACAACTCGCCGTTCCCGACTGCTTCGGCCTTTTCCAGATCGCGCCCGGTGATGCGCCAACTGAGTTTCACCGCATCGGCGGTCAGACGCTTGTTCGCAGCCCGCGCATCGCCTGCCTTTGACTTGGGGGCGGCCAGCGTAATGACCGAGCGCCCTTCACTGCGCATCTCCCGCAGAAGACTGCGATCCCCCTGGGCCTGAAACTTCACCTCAAGCAGATTCGCACCCGTCAGGGTCATATCAGCATCGGCATCAAGGGTCCGCGAGCGTGTGTCTTTCATTGCGACGGCACGTTCCAGGCGTTGATCCTTATCGAGGAAGAAATCCATGTCCACGGCTTGTACTTCAGCAGCCCTACCCTCTTCTCGTGAGCTCAAGTAGGAGTTCCCGCGAACTTCAACTTTCTGCAGTCGTTTCTGATCGTTGAGCGTCGCAAAGAGCTCACTGCCGCTCATCGTGTCGCGTTCCTGATCAGCAGTGACGCCGCCGTAGAAGGAGAGCTTTAAGGACTGCTGCTCAAACGTCGCGCGGGCGGAACGAATTGAGACTGGGCGTGAACGAGAACCACCAGCTGCAGATGAACCCTGCTTCGCATCAGGAGCAACCGTGATTTGGACATCTCTCTTTAGTTCCAGCTTCTTGCTTTTGCTGTCAACGATCGCGCCGGTCGAGTTTCCTGAAACATTCTCGCGGCTAAAACTAATGGGGGCGTCCGTCTGGGCCACCTCGCTGTTCTGGTTGTAGACCAGCGACTCGGTATCAACCTTCAGCGCGTCCTTCGATTCGATCTTCACGCTGCCCTGAAATGTGATCATCGAGTTTGCCTGATCATAGATTGCGCGGTTAGCCGAGATCTGATCGGGCTTGTCACCGACTGCTGGATACACCGCGAGACTGACTGTTTCGAGTTCATGATGACCATCGGAGTAAGTGATGTCGCGCGAAGCCTTCAGTAAGAGATACAAGCGATCGTCTTTGGTGACGCGTTGCTCGTAACCTTCGGTGATGCCGGTAATCTCTTTTGAGAGTTCAGGCGCTTCCGAACGCATCCGAAAGGGCTTGTTGTTGCGCAACCGGTAATACGAGATAGCGATGAAGGCAATTCCGGCAGTCAGGATCAAGATTGCCAGCGCGCGCGCCACGAGCGGCACTCTGTGCCGCAGGCCAACCCGAATTTCTCGTTTTCTACTCACTTCCTGCATGTCTCAATCGTTAACTCTAGCGCTTGTTTGGTTTGCTTTTTTTGTGCTTAGAACTTTGTGCTTTGTACTTTGTTCGCTCTTTAAACCTTGAACCTTTTCTAAAATTTCAAGCTGGCGTATCAAAACTAAGTACAAAGCACAAAGTACCAAGTACAAAAATGCAAACCAGAAGCCTACGCTTCCACCGTCCTCATATCCTCAACATTCAACTGCATCCGCACTTCACCGTTCCAGGTATTTGTCTCGATCGTGTAAGCCAGTTCGATGCCGTTTGTGACATCGGGCGTTCGCTTTTTTTCGTCAATACAGTTCCACCAGATCGTTTCTAAGGGGCGTCCCGCGGCGCCGATTACGTGCATCTTTAGGTGGCGCTCCTTCAGGACCCGCGGTTCGCCAACCCGCCGCAGGTTACTGGTCATGAATACCGGTCGCGGATTACCGGCACCGAATGGCTCGAGCGAGCTTAACTCATTTGCTAACTGGAACGTGATCGCCTCTGCCGGCAGCCCGGCATCAATATGCAAACACGGCTGCAAATCGTCATCTGTCAGACAACTGGCTGCGTGCTCGTTTAATCTGCGGCGAAACTCCGGAATACGTTCAGCGCGAATCGTGATCCCGGCGGCGTGGGAGTGGCCGCCAAACTTCTCGAACAGGTCGGCACACGAAGTTAACCCATTAAGCAGATGATAAGCTTCTATGCTGCGGCCCGATCCGTGCGCCACCTCGCCGTCAATCGACAACACCACGCAAGGACGATTGATCCGTTCGGCAATCTTCGATGCGGCAATACCAATCACGCCGCGATGCCAGCCTTCGCCGGCAATCACTGCCGCGTGAGAAGGAATTGCCGTCTCGCTGCCCTCCAACTCGGCAATCGCCAATTCTACGATCTTTTGTTGCACCTCACGACGCTCGTGATTGCGAGCCTCGAGATGTTCAGCCAGGCGGCGCGCCTCGTCGCGATCTCTGGTGTCGAAGAGTTCCACTACGGCACGTGCAGCATCAATCCGGCCCGCAGCATTAATGCGCGGGCCGATCCGAAATCCCAGGTCATAAGAAGTCATTCCCTCGCCTTCGCCACAGCCAGCTATTGCCAACAATGCTCGCAAACCCGGATTGGTTGAATTGCGCAGATCTTTTAGCCCGAGTGAGACGATAGTACGGTTCTCTCCGGTCAGCTGCGCTACATCAGCGACTGTGCCTATCGCGACAACTTTTAGGAAAGCCGGAACGAGTTGTTCGCGATCCCGTTCGCGGTAGAGAGCGTGAACCAACTTGAAGGCCACGCCTACGCCTGCGAGATTCTTGTCGGGATAGGCGCATCCACGTTGATTAGGATTGAGCACAGCAAAAGCAGGCGGCACACCTTCGCCTTCATCAGGCAGGTGGTGATCCGTGACGATGACGTCGAGTCCATGAGCGCGAGCCCAATGGAGTGGCTCATGTGCGCGAATGCCGCAGTCCACACTGATCGCGAGCGAATAGCCTTCGGCGACAGCCCTCTCCAGAGCTGGCTGCTGAATGCCATATCCTTCAGTGAAACGATGTGGCACATGGAAACCAGCGTCGGCGCCGAGAAGTTTCAACGCGCGGAGCAAGACTGCAGTGCCGGTCGTGCCATCAACGTCATAGTCACCATAAATCAGAATCTTCTCGTTCTGATCTATGGCTTGTTGCAGGCGCTCCACGGCGTCCTTCATCCCTAGCATCAAGTAAGGATCATGAAGCTGTTCGTAGCTTGGTTTGAGGAAGGCCCGGGCGGACGACTCATCGTCGCAGCCGCGCGTCAGGAGCAGAGCGGCAACAATTGGTGAGACGTTCAAAACGCGAGCAAGTGAGGCAGCGCGGCTTTTATCAGGCGCGCGGAGGATCCAGCGTTTGTTCACAAGCGGACATTAGTTTATCTCTCGCTATTCTGCAAACCATCCGTCAGTGTCCAGCAGTTTCACTCCAATGCGTTGCTTGTTGTCGATTTCGTCCTTCCAAACGCCGTTGACCTCCGCTTCCAGTTTCTTGCCAAAAGGAGGGGTCAAAGTAACGACGGACCCGACGGAGATTTCCCGGTCGAGAACTATCGTGGCGCCGCCGCGACTGATTTTTATTGCCTGAGCTTTAACGTGGAATGATTCGCCCGTCGGCGTGTTGCCTTCAACTTCAAGCGCAAACTCAACCGGCACTCTGGGACTTCGCGGCCGCTGGGACGGACTCGCGCTTCGCCGCTCATTCTGATTCATCAACTCACCGCCCTTGTTATTACCATTAGTTTAGACTACCGGTTGGCACCGGCGTGAGGGGGAGGAGTCGGGGCGAAAGTAGTTTAGCTAATCTTGAGCCTTATTGTTAGCCTTTTGTTTTTGGAACTTGGGTAAATTAATTCCAGAACTGATACCTCAGCTCAGATCGGCTGAAAGATAGCCGCCGAGGAGGGCAAAAATGATGAGTGCCCCGACGAGCAGGCGGTAACCAATGAAAACGCCAGTCGAGTGCCTTCGCAAGAACCTCAGCAGAAACCAGATTGAAGCGTAGCCAACGAGCCCGGAAACAATCGTCGCTACCGCCAGCGCGAAATAACTCTCAGATGGCAGCTTCTCGAACGCCTCCTTAAGTTCCAGCAGGCCGCTGGCAGCAATGGCCGGGATAGAAAGAAGAAAGGAAAAGCGCGCCGCGGTTTCGCGATTCTCTCCGGCGAACAGCCCGCCCATGATGGTTGAGCCCGACCTGCTGGAGCCGGGAATCAAAGCCAGGACCTGGGCCCCGCCGACCGCCAGCGCATCACGGATGCCCAGACTTTCCATCGAGCGGGTTCGCTTGCCGACAAGCTCAGCAATTCCCAGGAGTATCGCTACGACAATCATCATCGTCGCAATCACCCAAAGGTTTTTCGTGAATGTCCCCTCGATCTGCCTCTTGAAGAGTAGGCCAACGATCCCCACCGGAAGCGAACCAATTATTACCAACCAGCCAAGCCACGCATCTTGAGTGAGTTTTCTCGCACCATTCTCAGACTTTCGCCCCGAAAGCAGTGCGAGGTGATCTACGAGGAAGGCTCGACTGATTTTGATGATGTCTCGTGAGAAATAGATTAGGACGGCGATCAAGGTTCCGAGTTGGATCACGGCGATTGTGGCCGTGGTTTGTTCAGCTTTGAGAGTCGCATTCGCGCCGCTGTAAAGGCCAATGGCGCGAGAAGCAAAAACGAGATGTGCCGTGGAGCTGATTGGGATGAACTCGGTGAGGCCTTGAACGATGCCCAATATGATCGCTTGAAGAAGTGTCATTTAAAAAGTTGGTTTTGGGTCTTGGGCCCTTAAAAAACCGAGCTTTGTACTTAGTGCTTTGTACTTTGTTCGCTACTCAATCTTGATGCCCAAATTCAAGTAGCATAAATAGAACCAAGTACCAAGAACTAAGTGCAAAGCTCGTCTTATTCGCGAAACGAATTTCGCCGGGAAATCCAATCGTACATGAAGTTCGGCATGATCATTCCCGCGCGGACAATACTCGCGAGTTGCCAGGGAAAGGCATACGACTTCTTGCGTTTCTCTATAGCGCTGATAATCTTCTGCACCGCATCGTCTAACTCCATCAGGAAGGGCATCTGCGCCTGCCGGCCCGCCGTCAAGGGTGTCTTGATGAAACCGGGATGAATGATGGTCACATCAATCCCGCGAGGTTTGAGATCAAGGCGCAGGCTTTCAAAAAATGCCGACACGGCAGCCTTACTGGCGCAGTAAGCGGCTGACTTAGGTAAGCCGCGATATGCAGCGAGGCTGGAAATCACAACTAGTTGGCCGTTGCCTCGTTGCACCATCTCCGGTACGACCGCCTCAACGCTATTGGCCGCGCCCAGGACATTGACGTTGATAACGCCTGCTACCGTGCTGCCCTTCAACTCGGCGGCATCCACTGTTGCTCCAACTCCGGCATTGGCGATAAGCACGTCAATCGGACCAAAAGTAGAACGCAATTGAGTGGCGACCGCGGAAAGTGAATCGATATCCATAACATCGGCGGGCAAGGCGATGGCTTTCCCGTTTGCGTTTCCGATCTCGCGAACCAGTTCCGCAAGTTTTTCTGCGCGCCGCGCAATCAGACCAAGCTTCGCGCCACGCCGGGAAAGTTCCAGGGCGAGGCCTCTCCCAATACCGGACGACGCTCCCGTGATCATTACTGTCTTATCTTGCCAAAACATCACTAAGTCTCAGGTCTGAGGTCTCAGGTCTCAAGTCTCAGGTCTCAAGTTCCAGGTCTCGACTCAGAGTCTAAGGTCTTTCACAGTTTGAAACTTGAACTTGAAACTTGAAACCTGAAACTGAAACCTGAGACTTGAAACCTGAGACTTAACCCTTGAGACTTTGAATCAGATCTGAACAACGACCGGCATAATTACTGGCCGCGCCCCTGTAAGCTTTTGAATAAAACGTTTGAGTTCTACGCGCACGTGTTCCTTTAACAGGCTATGATCGGCCAGGGTGTCGCGCGACGCCCCGGTCACCGCCGCCTCGACCACCCGCTGAGCATCCTTCAGCGATCCATTTTGTCCGTCGAAGCCTTGCACTCCCCGGACGACGATCTCGGGGGTTGCTTGCAGCTCTCCGGTCTCGCCATCAATGGTAACGATCAGCGTAACAATTCCCTCGGCCGCCATTTGCTTGCGCTCCCGAACCGTTTCCCGCCCGATCTGTTCAAAACCTGTATCGTCAATGAACGTACGACCAATGTCTCTCTTGTTAATGATAGCGGCGCGCTCACCATCTAACTCGAGCACGTCGCCGTTCTCGATCAAAATGATGTTCTCTTCATTGTAGCCAACATGGTTCTTGATGAACTCTTTGTGGCGGAAGAGCATGCGATACTCGCCATGAATCGGTACCACGAATTTTGGCCGCACCGCTTCGGTCATGATGCGAATGTCTTCCTGGGACGCATGCCCGCTCACGTGGATCAAGCGGCGCTTTTCTTCGATGATGTTGGCGCCGCGTTTGTAAATGAAGCCAATCATCCGCGAAATCACCCGCTCGTTACCAGGGATAATGCGCGCCGATAACAGAACCGTGTCGCCTTCTTCGATCGACATTCCTTTGTAGCTTTGCACGGCCATTTGGGAGAGGGCAGCCCGCGATTCTCCCTGCGATCCGGTAACGAGGAATACAATCCCGTTGTCACGCGACTGTTTCGCTTCATTCAGCGGGACCAACAAACCATCGGGAATATCCAGATAGCCGAGGCGCTCGGCAATCTCGACGTTTTTCTGCATTGAGCGGCCGAGCACGCACACTTTTCGATCAAACTGCTGCGCTATGTCGAGCACGATCTGTAGCCGGTGAATTGAAGACGCAAAGGCAGCCACAATAATTCGACCAGCCGCCTCGGCAAATATTTCTTCAAAGGCGGGAATCACAGCGCGCTCGGAAGGCGTGCGACCGGGCACGGTTGCGTTAGTCGAATCGGACAGGAGGGCGAGCACGCCTTCCTGTCCATAACGACGGAAGGAACGTAAGTCTATCGGTTCACCAATTACAGGCGTTTCATCAACCTTGTAGTCGCCGGTGTGAATAATCGTGCCCACCGGCGTCTTGATGGCGAGGGAGAAACAGTCAACAAGTGAGTGAGAAACGCGGATAAACTCAACAGTGAACGGACCAATCTCTACGACATCTCGCGGCGCTACCCGGTGAATCAGTGTGTCGCCAAGCAGATCATGTTCGGCCAGTTTGCTTTCTGCGAGTCCTGCAGTGAAGTGCGAACAATAAACGGGAACGTTGAATCTCTTGAGTATGAAAGGGAGGGCGCCCAGGTGATCTTCATGGCCGTGCGTCAGTACGATCGCGACGATGTTGTCGCGATACTCTTCGAGGAACTCAAAATTCGGGATTGAGATATCAACCCCGTAAGCAGTTTCCTCGGGAAAGCCCATGCCGGCGTCGAGAATGATCATCTCGTCGCCGTAGCGCACAGACATACAGTTCATTCCAAACTCGCCGATGCCGCCGAGCGGAATAATCTCCAGGACGTTACTCACTATAGGTAGTTACTCTTTCGCCGATAAGTTTGCCGCGACGTACGATTGCGTTCAGCACGGGGGCTGGTTAGGTGAGGCAGTATAGCAGCAGTTGCTAACCGCAGGTACCGTAAGGGAGCCTGCGACCCCCATAATACTCGCCTCAGTCGTTGGATACAGTGGCGCTAGCGACTGCTCTCAAGCACAAGATGTACTCGTCTCGTCGTTTCGTGTTGTTTCGTGGATCGCATTTCCTGACTCGAGAAGGACGAGCCACGAATTATCACCAAATGCCACGAAACACATTGAAGGTCTTCCCTTTGAAACTTCTGAGCCACCAGCCCACTTTCGCCGCACCGACGGATTGCTCTACCTCAGGCAAACTAACAGTTTGCCTTACAGGGAAATTTGCGGAAGAATACGAGCCACAGAACTAAAGGACAGCAAGCAGTCTCCGTCTAATCTCTTCAATCAAATCAAACACTCGAGGCTTTTTATGCTTAAGAACTATGCCCCCCACGCGGCTCGTATGCGGCAGCTGGTATCTCTGCTTTGTTTGATCGCGTTGCTCTCATGCTCCGTCGCAGCCATCGCCCAACAAGCCAAGCGACCGCTGACTCATAATGACTACGATTCATGGCGGACGATTCAAGCTCCCCAGCTTTCTCGAAACGGAAAATTCGTTGCCTATGCCTTTCTGCCGCAGGACGGCGACGGCGAGATTGTGGTTCGCAGTATTGCTACGGGCAATGAGTGGCGCGCGCCACGTGGCTACCGCCCACCGGCACCGCCTCCAGACGATGTTTCCAATCTGGGCGAGTTTCAGGCGGGTCAGGCGCGACTCATTAGGCCGGTGTTTACAGCCGACAGCCGTTTCATCGTCTTTTCAATCGAGCCGACCAAAGACGAACTGAGAAAAGCGAAGCGAGAAAAGAAGAAGCCGGAAGAGATGCCGAAAAATGCACTCGGCATTATGGACTTAAGCTCCGGCGCCGTTACCCGGATTGAGCGTGTCAAGAGTTTTCAGGTACCTGAGGATGGCTCGGGTTACATTGCATACCTGCTCGAAGCCAAACCTGGTGAAGCAAAACCCGAAGACAAAAAGCCTGAGGTGAAAACGGAACCCAAACCAGCAACTACAGAACCGGTCCCCGCCGCGTCACCAGCGGCTTCGCCCGCGGAAAAGAAAGGCAAGGAGAAGAAGAAGGAGTACGGTACTGATCTGATCCTCCGCAACACCGTCAGCAACACAGATCGAATCTTCACCGAGGTACTCGACTACAGTTTTAGTAAAGATGCGAAGACCCTCGTCTACACAGTCTCTGCGAAGAAGGAAGAAAACAATGGCGTCTTTGCATTGAATCCGCAGGCTGAGGCCAGCGCTCCTGCAGGTCTCCTGACAGGCAAAGGTAAATTCCAGAAGCTCACCTGGGATGAAGATCAAACAGAGCTCGCCTTCATCAGCGACCGCGACGACGCGGCCGCGACTCAGCCAAGGTTCAAACTCTATCTTTGGAATCGCCGCGACCCGCAGGCAACAGAGATCGTTTCCCCCACAAGTGCGGGCTTTAGAAAAGACCTGGTTGTAAGCGAGAAAGCGGCTCTCGCCTTTTCGCTTGACGGCAGCAGGCTATTCTTTGGCACCGCTCCGCCGCCGGATCCGGAAAAGGATCCCGACAAAGAACCGCTCGACGATGAAAAGGTGGTCGTTGATCTCTGGCATTGGAAAGATGACTTCATCCAGCCGATTCAAAAGACCCGGGCCGAGCAGGATCGAAACAGATCCTACCGCGCCGTCTATCACGTTAAGGAAAAGAAGTTCTTGCAGTTGGCAGACGAGTCGATGGAAAACATCACTCCGTCGAGCGATGGGCGCTACGCCATTGGTTACGACGATCGGGCCTACCGGCGGTTACGTGACTGGGACACTTCCTACACCGACTTTTATCTCATCAATACCGAAAGCGGCGTGCGCAAGTCGCTGTCGCAAAAGCAGTCTTACAACCTGAGTCTCTCACCCAAAGCAAAATTCGCAGTTTATTTCGACGGGAAAGACTGGCACAGTCTCTCGGTGCCTGACGGCCGTGATGTAAATCTAACCGCAAAGCTTGGGGTGAATTTCTGGAACGAAGACACGGATACGCCCAGCATTCCGCCGCCATATGGGTCAGCAGGCTGGTCGAAGGACGATCAGCATGTGCTGCTTTACGATCGTTACGATGTTTGGCAGATAAAGCCGGACGGGCAAGGCGCAAAGAATCTGACCGACGGCGTCGGCAGAAAAACGAAAACCGAACTCCGCTACGTAAGGCTGGATCCGAAAGAACGCTTCATAGATCCCGCGAAGTCGATGTTGTTACGCGCCGAGAATGAAGATACCTACGACACCGGCTTCTATCGTGATCGCATCGATGGAGGCCTGCCAGAAAAACTTTTGCTGGGAAGTAAGAACTACACAAGTCCGTCGAAAGCAAGAGATGCTGATGTGCTCTTGTTGACGGCTTCGCGCACTGATGAGTTTCCGGACCTGCTTATTTCCGGAATGGACTTTAAAGACTTGCGCAAAGTCAGCAACGGCGACGCACAAAGAGCGGCTTTCCTCTGGGGCACATCGGAATTGGTCAGCTTCAAAAATGTCGATGGCATTCCTTTGAAAGGAAAGCTGATGAAGCCGGATAACTTCGATCCGAAAAAGAAGTATCCAATGATTGTCTACATCTACGAGCGTCTGTCGCAGAGCCTACACGGATTTGGTAATCCCGGACCGGGCACGTCGATCAATCCCAGCTTCTATGTCAGCAATGGTTATCTGGTGTTCATGCCGGACATCGTTTACACGATCGGCTATCCCGGACAGAGCGCCTTAAAATGCGTTTTGCCAGGGGTGCAGGCAGTCGTTGATAAAGGCTTCGTCGACGAAAATGCAATCGGCATCCAGGGCCACAGTTGGGGCGGTTACCAGATAGCCTACATGGTGACGCAAACGAATCGCTTCAAAGCAGCAGCGCCGGGTGCGTTAGTCTCAAACATGACGAGTGCTTACAGCGGCATTCGTTGGGGCACTGGCTTGCCTCGCCAGTTCCAATACGAGCGAACACAATCTCGCATTGGCGGCAACCTCTGGGAATATCCGATGCGCTTTCTGGATAACTCGCCGGTGTTTCGCGCCGACCGGGTGCGGACGCCGGTTCTAATGATTCACAACGACGCGGACGACGCTGTGCCCTGGTATCAGGGAATCGAGTATTACCTGGCGCTGCGACGGCTGGGCAAAGAGGCTTACCTCTTTAGCTACAACGGTGAAAAGCACGGCCTGCAAAAACGGCCGAACCAAAAAGACTACACGCGCCGTTTGCAGGAATTCTTTGACCACTTCCTGAAAGGAGCGCCGGCTCCGGAATGGATGGAGAAAGGAATTCCCTACATTCAAAGGGAGAAGGAGAAAGAGAAGTATCGTGTTGCGGATGAGAAGAAATAAGCCTTGCCGTCAATCCCTGATATAAGGAGCGTCGCGACCGAGTAACGGTGGTCGGTTCGTGTTGTTTCGTGTGATTTTGTGGATCGCATTTACCTAGGCGGACAACACGAAACACATTGAAGTTGTCAATGTCATTAACAAGTCCCACGCTAATGACTTCACGAACGCTGGCAGTTTGATCAAGTATTCTGGCCCAATCAAAAAAATGAAACTACTCAACCTGGCAATTCTCTCACTGCTATTAGCTACCGCGGCCGTCGCGGCGCCTCGAACGATGCGCCTCGATTATTACCACACCGGCACGGCCACCGAAGAAGTTTTCAGTATCGACCGCATTGTTCTTGAGCCACTCGAGTGGCCCGGGGATTTGGGAAAAGCGATCGATGATACGAATCTCGGAAAATATTTTTTTGAGGTTCGCGATCGGCAAACCAAGGCCGTGCTTTTCTCTCGCGGCTTTGCCTCCATCTACGGTGAATGGGAAACCACCGACGAAGCCAAATCGCTGCGCCGGACCTTTAGCGAGTCGCTGCGTTTTCCTTCTCCGACCAAGCCCGTCGAGATTGTTCTGAAAAAGCGGGATGCGCAGAATGCCTGGCGCAATATCTGGACGACAACGATCGATCCGGCGAGTATCTTTATTGACCGCGCGAAACCGCAGGCACCGGCGCGGCTGATTCCCATTCAGAAAATGGGTGATCCGGCAACCAAGGTTGATTTCCTAATCCTCGGCGATGGCTACACCGCCCGCGAGGCAAGAAAGTTTGAAGCTGATGCGCGACGTCTTACTCGCGAGCTCTTCGCAACTTCACCATTCAAAGAGCGACGCCAGGATTTCAACGTCTGGGCCCTCTGTCCATCAGCTGCCGAGTCCGGTATCTCAAGACCTTCAACCGGCATCTACCGCGACTCGCCCCTCGGTGCTACCTACGACGCTTTTGGATCTGAGCGCTACGTTCTGACGTTTGATAACCATGCCTTGCGCGAAGCCGCGGCCTTTGCGCCGTATGAGTTTATCGAAGTGCTGGCCAACAATCGGACCTACGGCGGTGGCGGTATTTTCAATCTCTACAGCACCGTAGCGGCGGATAATGCCTTCGCGAATTACGTCTTCATTCACGAGTTTGGCCACCACTTCGCCGGACTCGCAGACGAGTACTACACGTCCTCGGTCGCGTATGCCCCGGCCACAGAGCGAATTGAACCTTGGGAACCCAATGCGACCGCTCTCCTTGATCCGGCGAAACTGAAGTGGCGAGATGTGGTTTCGCCTGACACGCCGATTCCTACGCCCTGGAACAAAGAAGCTTTCGAAAGCTATTCGCTTTCCATTCAGACTCGCCGCCGGCAATTGCGCAAAGACAATCGTCCGGAAAGCGAGATGGAGGCGCTGTTTCGCGAGGAGCTGGCCTACGAACACGACTTGTTTAGTAAAGAGAAGTACTTTGGGAAAGTAGGGGCGTTTGAAGGTGCCATCTACGAGGCGCGGGACTATTACCGGCCAGAGGTGGATTGCATCATGTTCACTCGCACCAATCATTTTTGCACCGTTTGCCGGCGCGCCATCGATCGCGTCATCGATCTCTATTCGCGCGCGGGCTCGCAAGCGTCTCGCCGCCAATAAACGCGAGTAATTCCTTTGCTGCTACCTCCCGAGATTTGCCCATGAGCCAAAACGGAGATTCGTCCACAGCCGTCGCCGCGGAATTGCGCGACATTGAGAACCAGCTCGTTGCTGCATGGGTTGCCGGCGATCCGTCAGTTCACGAGCGAGTTCTGGCCGAAGACTGGAGCGTTATCGACGCCCAGGGACGCATTCGTAATAAAGCCGAAGTTCTGGAAGAGATGTTTCGACCGGGCGAGCGTGAAATTTCCGGACTTATTGATGAAGTAAATGTGCGGCCCTATGGCGACTGGGCGATCGTGACTGGCAAGACTCATGTGGCAGGTAGGTACGAGGGCAACGACATCAAAGTGACATTGCGCTTCATGGATGTGTTTCGGCGCAGCGAAGGCAACTGGCAAGTGGTAGCTTCACAGGCCACGCTCTTGAACGAGTGATCCTGCCGTAGGGAAATTGGAAGAGCGACGGCACAGCACCGGAGTCTCGATGCTGGTTTCATTCACACCGAACTTCAGCCCGGTGTCTCAAACGTTTCAAGATTCATCGAAAACCGTTTTAACGGTTTTCGAATGTGGGTCTCAAAAAGAAACCGTTAAGACGGTTCGCATCGAACGAGAGCAGGTTCGCACGGGGCTGAAGCCCTGTGTGACTGAGAGTGCGAAAAACCCATCATGAGCAGCCCTATGCCCGCCATCTTCTTCGGTCACGGCAATCCGTTGAATGCCCTGCGGCGAAACTCTTACACCGAGAGTTGGGCGGCCATCGGGAATTCCCTTCCTCGTCCGCGAGCCATCATATGCATCTCCGCCCACTGGTATGTACCCGGCACCGCCGTAACCGCGATGCCGGCGCCGCGTACCATTCATGACTTCGGCGGATTTCCTCGCGAACTCTATCAGGTTCAATATCCAGCCACGGGCAGTCCCGAACTGGCGACGCGTGTTCGTGATTTGTTTACTCCGCTTCCGGTCGAGCTCGATCAGAACAACTGGGGACTGGATCATGGAACCTGGTCCGTCCTTTGTCACGTCTTTCCCGAAGCTGACATTCCGGTCGTGCAGCTGAGTATCGACGAAACTCAGCCGGCGGAGTTTCATTACACACTCGCTCAGCAACTGGGACCGCTGCGTGATGAAGGTGTCCTGATCATAGGCAGCGGCAATATCGTGCATAACTTGCATACCTACGCGTGGGGTCAACATGAGGTCCAGCCTTTTGATTGGGCTGTAAGATTTGAGCAGGAGGCTCGCGCATTCGTAATCGAAGGCAAAGACGCTCAACTGGTTGGCTACGAATCCCTCGGAGGAAGGTTGGGCCACGATGCTTTGCTTTCCGTTCCTACTCCGGAGCATTACCTGCCGCTCATTTACATTCTTGGAGTGCGACGCCCCGGTGAGAAGGTGACTTTCCCAGTCGAGGGATTTGACGGCGGCTCAATCTCGATGCTGGCGGTTCGGTTTGGCTGAAAGTGAGATTTCGACTTTGGCTGCAAGAACCTTTTCTTTCAAGCGACTTCTTCTTGAGTTTGTATTGCCGTTTCTTGCGCTCGCCGCAATTTGCTTCCTCAATTCGCTAATTATTCAGAAGGTTTTTTCAGTCAGTCGGAGGAGTTATTTAGACTGGTATATCAGTACGGGGCCCTTTATCGGCCTGGCCCTCGCTGCTTTTGGAGCTGCCTGGAAAGAATTAGACAAGAACATCGGTTTGGTTTCCGCTAACCCGCGTACCTACATCATCGCTTGTTCAAAGCTGGCGGGCTTGCCGATGTTTGCTTTGGGCGGGCATTTTAAAAACACCACTGGGATGAATCTTTGGGACATCGTGGCCAGCATTCCCTTGATCACCATGTTTATCGTCGCCAGTTTTGCCTGGCTCGTTTTAATCGCTCCGCTGCAGTATTTCCTTTTCCTCGTCTGTGCCGCTCCCTCCCGAATCGTTCTCCGTTCAAAATACCGCCTGCGCGCGCACATCGAAGACCAGATTCTCTACTACTCCGAATTGAGACCTGAGACGCCGGAGCCGACGGCCGGTTGGGACGCCAGCATGCGCGGCAAGCCAGTGACGATGGCCAACGCCTTTGGCGCCCTCGTGCTCGTCCTCATCGGTTATCTTCAGGTTCTTTGAGCAAAGCTGAATCGTGGGCGAATAAGCGGCGGCAAGCCGGCCTTCCGGACCGCGAGTTTCCGAGGCCGTCTCGCCCGCATTGCCATATTGGATCGCGCGGCAAGTCTTTGACTCTTGGTGCTCGGCAAGTCTTTGAATTGCCGATGAAGGCTGATGAATTCATAAGGGTCTTTGACCCAGGCAGGTCGAAGACCCTGCAACTGATGACCGCGAAGGACGGCAAGTCAAAGACTTGCCGCGCACCGGCGGTCAAAGACCTCAATCCTACTTCCCCAGAACCTGTCACCCACCGCCTGTCAAAGATCCACCCACTCAAAAATGGTTTGCCGCGGCCGTTGAACGTTGGACGTTGGACATTGGACGTTGGACTTTCTAAGCTCTTCCTAATGCCCGATCTTCTAGTTAACTTATTAAACCTGCCTCCGGTCGAATCAGCGCTCAAAGAGCTCGAGGGCCGTGGCGTCTTGATCAGGCGCGCGCAGCCTTTTGAGCTGACAGTTGTCCGCAATTTCATTGGGCAACACTTCTCGGTTGACTGGGCGGACGAAGTCTCGGTCGGGTTCGCAAACAAACCCGTATCCGTGCTCATTGCCACGCAGAATCGCAAAGTGATTGGGTTTGCCGCGCACGAGTGCACGCGGAAAAACTTCTTCGGACCCGCCGGTGTCGCGCCAGAGATGCAGGGCCGGGGCATCGGCACGGCGCTGCTACTTGCTTCCCTGCTGGCACTACGCGATTCGGGTTACGTTTATGGCATCATCGGTGGCGCCGGCCCGGTCGAGTTTTATGCAAAGACTGTCGGTGCAACTGTAATTGCCGATAGCGAGCCAGGCATATACACCGATCTCCTCAAGTAGGTATGAATCACACAAGCGATCTTCAGATTAGATCAACGAACGCGGGACGCGCACCGCTGCCGCCCGGGCCGCGGGGTAATCTCATCCTCGGAGTGATGCCCGAATTCAGTCGCGATACTCTCGGCTTCATCGAACGTGCACGCAGTTATGGCGACGTTGTAAGAATGCGGTTTCTCTACCTGACGGCTTACTTTCTCTACAACCCTGACGACATTGAGTATGTCGTAGCCACTAATGCAAAAAACTTCATCAAGTCGCGCACGCTGCGCTCGCCTTTTTTTCAACGACTAGTCGGCAACGGTCTCTTAACCAGCGAACACGATGAGTGGAAGCGCCAACGCCGGCTCGCCCAACCCGCGTTTCACCGGCAACGAATCAATTCCTACGGCGAGGTGATGGTCGATTATAGCGAGCGCATGCTTGCCGGTTGGAGTAATGGCCAGGAGCGCGACATCCATCGCGACATGATGCGGCTGACCTTGGAGATCGTCGTCAAGACACTTTTCAATGCCGACGTGTCTGCTGACGCCGACAAGGTCGGACGTGTCCTCGCCCAGATCGTCAAGCCGTTCGCCGCCCAAGCCACCTTGAAGTGGATCATGGACAATCGTCTGCCGACGGCAACGCATCGACGCTTCAATCAAGATGCCAGAGAAATTGACGCGATTGTCTACCGCATCATTGCTGAGCGTCGCGACAACGGAGGCGACCAGGGAGACCTGCTGTCAATGTTGTTGCAAGCGCATGATGAAGATGGCAGCCAGATGAGCGACAAACAACTTCGCGATGAAGTGATGACGCTGTTCCTGGCCGGACATGAAACCACTGCGCTGACGCTGTCCTGGGCCTGGTACCTGACGGCCCTCAACCCGGATACCGACGCGAAATTTCATCAGGAGTTGGATGAAGTGTTGGGGGGCCGGCCTCCAACCGTTGCCGATCTACCGCGGCTGAAGTACTGCGAGATGATTGCGAAGGAATCGATGCGTCTCTATCCGCCGGCGTTTGGCTTGGGTCGCGAGTCGATTGCGGAATGTGAGGTCGGTGGTTTCCGCATGCCTGCGAAGACACAGGTCTTTATGTTCCAATGGGCCACGCAACGTGATCCGCGCTACTTCGGGCAGCCCGCCGAGTTTCATCCGGAGCGCTGGACTGAAGAGTTCAGCAACAGTTTGCCGAAGTATGCTTACTTCCCATTTGGCGGCGGGCCCAGGTTTTGTATCGGCAACTCATTCGCGATGATGGAGATTATTCTGGTACTGGCAACCATCGGTCAACGGTATCGGCTGTCGCTCGCGCCCAATCAAAAGGTCGAGCTGATGCCGGCAATGTCATTGCGGCCGCGGGATGGAATCAGGATGATCGTAATGCGACGCGAAACATGAAGCATTGAAAGATCGGGTCATTGGGTCATTGCCGATTGCCCAATTGCCGAGTGCCGATTGGCAATCACCCACGCTGAAAATTGATGTCTATCGAATCCTCCAGGCCAAGAGGATTTGGCCTCCTTGTTGTTATCAAAAAATCAGCAATTGGCAATCGGCAATTCTCTCATTCTAGCGTTCTAACCAACCTTATCCACTCGTCGAGCGTTAGAGTTTCCGCACGACGCTGCAAATCTATTTCAGCTCGACAAAGAATAATGCTCGCGCCGCCGTGACGCTTAATGAGCTCCAGCAATTGGGGCGGCGCACCGCGCAGGTTGTTGAGAATCGTCTTGCGCCTTTGGGCGAAACCCGCGCCGACCAACTGCCAGAAAAGGTTTTCGTCCTTCGCAATCGGGCCCTGCTGTTTGCGACGCAGGCGGATTACGCTACTGCAAACTTTGGGCGCCGGTCGAAATGAGCCGGGAGCGACATCGAACAGTTTCTCAGCCTCGCCATAAGCCTCGACAAGAACCGAAATGTAGCCGCGCTCCTTTGATCCCGGATGGGCAATGAGACGATCGACTACTTCTCTTTGCAGCATTAACACCATTTCTGTAATACAACTGCCGTACGCAATCAGTCGCTGCAAAATGGCGGTCGCGATATTGTAGGGAAGATTGGCGACTACGCGAGCCTGAGTCGCCGGTTGTATCACCTCACAGAAATCGACAGCAAGGGCGTCGTCAGCGAGTAGTTTGAAGTTCTCACGCGCCGCAAAAGTCTCTCGCAGTAGGGGAATCAGTATACGGTCAAACTCCACTGCGATGACGAGCCCGGCCTTCTCGAGGAGCTGAGCCGTCAGCGCGCCTTTCCCGGGACCAATTTCTATGATTGTCTCATTACTCTCAGGAGACAGTGCCTCCATGATCTTTGTGATGACACCTTGATTGACCAGGAAGTTTTGGCCCAGAGACTTGGAGGGACGAAGGGAGTCCAAGGTCCAACGTCCCATGTCCAATGTCTTCTCGGCTGAACGGACTTTGGACCTTGGACGTTGGACCCTGGACTTCGAACGTGCTTCCCTCATCTTCTCGGTTTCGGGTAGCCAGTAATCTCGTAGTCGGCGCCTCGTTGAGTGATTTCGATATCTTCGAGATCAATCGCATCGGTCAGGCGGTCCACCCCGAGCCCACCGATCGCACTCGGCGCTCCGCGTCCCCCAATAAGCCGAGGCGCGATGAAGAACGTAACTTTGTTTACAAGTCCGGCCTGTAGTAGCGCACCTGCCACGTTCGCACCACCTTCAACCAGAACGCTCTGCAGGGATCGACTTCCTAGTTCGGCTAAGACGCCCTGCAGGTTACGACCAACCGGCTCGCTCAGCATTTCGACGCCCACCTTTTCCAATTCAGATCTTCTGCCGGCGTCAGAATGCGAGCTGGTGAAGACCAGAACCGGAAAATCTTTTGCGGTCTTCGCGAGTTGGGATTGAGGCGCGAGCAGCAAACTGTCGTCTAACACCACGCGAACCAATGGCCTCCTGCGAGGTAGACCCGAACGATCGGTTAATAAGGGATTGTCTGCCGTTGCGGTGCCGGCCCCAACCAGAATCGCATCGTATTCATGGCGCAGTTCCTGCACTCGCGCCCGCGCTATTTCACCGGTAATCCAATGCGAATCGCCGCTGCGAGTTGCAATCTTACCGTCAAGCGAGGTGGCCAGCTTGAGATGAACAAACGGCCGTCCGGCTTTCATGAAGTGGAAATACTTCTCGTTCAGCAAGTGCGCTTCGCGCGCCATTAATCCGCAACTTACATCCAATCCCGCGGCGCGCAAGTGGTCGAATCCCCGCCCTGAAACTTTCGGATTTGGATCTTCGACTGGGGCGACCACGCGCCGGATACCTGCACCGATTAAGGAGTCGGTACACGGCGGCGTCCGGCCGTGGTGTGCATGAGGTTCGAGGGAAACATAAGCAGTACCACCCGCAGCATTTGCTCCTGCCTGTTCGAGCGCGACCGTCTCTGCATGCTTCACGTCTTCGAAAACATAGAAACCCTCGCCCGCAACGCTTCCATCGGCTCTTACTATCACGCATCCCACAAGCGGACCGGGGCTCACCAGGCCGCTGCCTTTGGCTGCGAGTTCGAGAGCGCGTGCCATCATGCGGCAATCAAGATCGGCAGTGGCAGCCGAAACAGGGAAGGATTTAACTTTCATTGGCATGAGTCTTTGCAGGGACCCGAGCGAGCGCTCGACCCACCTTCGCAACTAACCCCGGACTCGCTTGAATCTGTCAGTCAATGACAAAGGGATCAGCCCATAAGATTTTTATCTGGCCCTTCGCTTTAACCAACATTAGTCGAAAAAGAAGCGGTGTGTTAATAAATATGATTCGCGTGCTTTGAGGTAAGTCGAATTCGTCGTCGCTGATTTCCAAGCGTGGCCGGAAGAACTCATCCTGCTTCATAACTCTATGCAGCTCCTTCTCGTCAAGCCTTAGAATAGGCTTGCCCTTCTGCTTTTCTCGCATCAAGGCTGCTGCCTGTTCCAGCGTCGCGGCAGCCTTATGCATCTCCTCTACGGAGCTAACCGCTTTCGAATTACCCTTTCGCTCAATCAGGTTTGCGAGATTCGGATTGCTATTGAGTAACTTTATTACACTTGAAGGGTAAAGGGTCTCCGACTTGAGGCTTTCAGGACTTCCGGAATAGTTTTTAATGCCAAACATGACACCAAAGAAAACGAAATTATTCGTTGCAATATAGAAACGTTGCCAGTCTTTTGCATCAGCCTCTCTTAACAAGCGGGCGTTGTAATCAAGTCCCGGGACAAAGTAGAGGTTGGGAGACGTGCCACGAGTGAGGCTTTTTGCTTTAGAGCTTCTGTAATGTTCGGCAAAATCAGTAACGTAGAGATCTTTAACAATTGAATCAAGATCCATCGTCTCCACAAAACGAGTGGAAAATTGAATTGCGAGCTGACGGGACTCTTGGTCCTCGGACTCAGTGAGCCCTTGATCGCTGCGATTTGTAGCGAAGCCGAAAGTACTGCCGCCTGCAATAAGGGATGTCAACAAAAACATTGTCCAACAGGTTTTCAACATTCTCATCTTACGTAAATCACTTACTCGAACAGGCCGTTGACGTATAGTTCAGGATCAAAGACTACCAGGTCATCAACTTTCTCACCGATGCCAGCGTAACGAATGGGCAAGTTTAATTCACTCGCGATGGCGACGGCGATGCCGCCTTTGGCGGTGCCATCGAGTTTGGTTAACACGATGCCGGTGACACCGGCAACTTTCAAAAACTGGCGCGCTTGCTCAAGTCCATTCTGTCCGGTAACTGCATCAACTACGAGGAGCGTCTCATGTGGTGCGCCCGGGACTTCCCTGCCCGCGACCCGTTTCATCTTTTCCAACTCCGCCATTAGATTTGCCTTATTGTGCAACCGACCGGCAGTGTCGACGATCAACACATCAGATTCACGAGCCTTGGCGGCTTTCAACGAGTCGAATAATACTGCTGCGGGATCTGTTCCCTGCTTTTGTTGAATCAAAGGCACTCCGGTTCGCTCTGCCCAGATTGCCAATTGATCGGAAGCGGCGGCGCGAAAGGTGTCGGCGGCACAGATCAGGACGTCGTTGCCTTCGGCTTTTATCCTTTGCGCTAGCTTGCCAATCGTGGTTGTCTTCCCCACGCCGTTAACGCCCACAATCATCATCACGTAGGGCAATACGTTGTCCGGCGTATTAGTTTCCGAAGCGACCCCCTGGTTCTCAGATGCTCGCAAGATTCGCAACAGCTCAGTCTTAATAGCTTGCTTCAACGCCTCAAGATCGCCGATCTGCTTGCGTGCAATTCCTCGCCTGACGGTTTCGAGAATCTGTTGCGTCGTAACAACGCCGATGTCAGCCGCAATCAGCGCCTCCTCGAGTTCGTCGAGCAGGTTTTCGTCAATCGTCTTCAGTCCCTGAAAAACGGTGTCGAGTCTTTCTGAGAGATTGTCGCGCGTGGCCGCGACGGCGCGGCGGAAGCGTGCTGAAAACTCTTGTTCGAGGGCTGCCTCCTGAGCCTGAAGTTCCTCAATTGAGAGGTTCAGGCCCAGCACTGAGGTGGCGAAAGGAGATCGCGAGGGAACTTTGGGCGGTTGAATCGAGGGCGGCTGCGGGGGCGGAGCAGTTGCTTGTTGCTCACGCTCTCTCCCGGCTTCGGTGATGATGGGCGTTGGCGCCGCTCCGGTTATTACCGGTTCGGGAGTGGGAATTGCGGACACTGGCGACGGCGGCGGCTGAGTCTCACGCTCCGTTCTTACAGCAGTTGCCGAACCAGGTTCTGGTGCCGGTACTTTAGAAGTCTGTACTCGCGGTTCATTCAGCCAGAGGGTTACAAACTTGTCCTTACTTTTCCGTCTCCAAAACGCCATAAATTGTTCCCAACCTCCCTGTCAGCAATCTTGAGATGATCGAAGTCGCTGATTATAAGCCGCAACAGCCGCGTCCTCAAAAAGACGCGGCTGCTAAGTGGTAGTTTTGTTTTGAAGAATACTCGTGCGATCCGCGAGTTAATGCGGTCGCGAACCGAGCCCGCGCTGTACCGGTGTTCTCATTCTCACCGGCCTTCAGCCCGGTGCAGTTACGTCCCACGGGTGGGAAACCGTTTCAACGGTTTCCACTGGAGGCTGATCCGAAAACCGTTATAACTCTTCTGCTGACTCTCCAAGCGGCAAGGCACCGGGCTAAAGCCCGGTGAGTATAAGAGCTAACACACTGAGAGTTGTTAAGCGCCGACCCAGATTAAGACTAGACAGGCTGCAACTCGACTGTGGTTGGATTGTGCTCGGGTGCCTCTGCCGGAGGCTCGACGATGGGTCGCTTCTTCAATTTCACCGAACCGGGACGAATCTGTCCCTCGTCACACGCTTCTGTAAAGGCAGCAACCACCCGCTCATCATAACGGGTCCCGACAAAACTTTGAATGCGCGCAATCGCGTCTTCAAACTTCATTGCCCGCTGATATGGCCGGTCCGTAGTCATCGCATCGAATGTGTCAGCCACAGCCACGATCAACCCCATTAACGGAATCTCATCGCCTTTCAACCCCTGCGGGTAACCTTGACCGTCGACCATTTCATGGTGCATATACATCCCCGGAAGAAATTCTTGTATTCCCGGAATCTGGGAAAGGATTTTGTATCCCTTCTGCGGGTGTTGCTTCATTATTTCGTATTCTTCATCAGTCAGCGCCGCTGGTTTTTTCAGCACTTTGTCATCGATACCGATCTTGCCGACGTCGTGCAGCAAGGCGCTGACGCGAATCTTCTCACACTCTTCATCAGACAAGCCGAGTCGCTGCGCAATCGCAAGGGAGACTCGTGAAACCCGTTCCGAATGACCACGTGTGTAGGGATCCTTACCATCGATTGCCGCCGCAAGAGCCTTGATCGTTCCCAGAAATAACTCGCGATTCTCGGTGGCGGAGCGTTGCAAGTCCTGGATGAAACGCTCGATCTGGTCAGTCATGAGGTTGAAGGAACTGCCCAGGTCACCCAGCTCAGTTCTGCTTCTAATCTCAATCCGTTGCGAGAAGTCGCCAGAGGCAATGCGATGGGCTCCTGCGGCTAGTTCCTGCACGGGCTGGCTGAGCTTTTTGGCGAAAAAGAAACCGATTAAGAGCGTAAGAAGAGCGGCGACCAGACTTATCCAAATCGTCTGATAATGCATGTCGCTCACGGAAGCAAGTGCAGCGGCTTCGTCTTGAATGGCAATCACGCCGAGTCGAGAATTCTTGTCGAGTTCGGCCGTAGCATAAGAGCCGAGCATCTCCACTCTGCGGTCATCGCGAAGAACACTAAAAGGCGCAAGGGCTGATTGCACCTGGGCTCCCGACTCCATCCAATCCTGAACGACCTTGAGGTCGGTCATTGGCTTGGCAGCGAACGCCACACTCGCCTCCGGATGAGCCACCGCACGGCCACTTTGATCCACGACAAAGACAACTGGAAGACCAGCATCGAGGAGTTCTTGTTCGGACTTCGAAGTGGGTTGCTGGACAGCCTTAAAAACATCCTGGAAGGAAACAATCGCGACTACTGCTGCCACTACATCATTGCTATGCTCGCCACCCATTACCGGAGCGGCGACAGTGAGCGCCATTTCCTGACCTGAGCGAATAATTTGCGGCCGGCTCACGACCAGGCCCCGGCCACTCATTTTCGCCAAGACTTCACTGACGCGCTGGTCAACTTCTTCGAGTTTGATCACGTCAGACTGAAAGGCCCGGTGCAGTTCACCGTCGACTGGCCAAATAGCCAGGCCAATCAGGTTCGGATCCTCTTGTAGCGTCTTCTGCAGCCGGGCATCGTAACCGCGGTCATTGAGAGCATTAATGCTTCCCGCTATTTCAAAAGCGCGCGCCAAGCCAGCCACAACGTCGCGGTATCTTTGGCCGTATAGTTCTATCTGACGGGCCTTGTCCTGCACCAACTGTGCTTGATAACGTCCCTCTACCGAGCGGAGCTCCTGGGCAGTGCGGCTGGACAGCAGAGTGCCAGCGAAGCCTAGCGGGAGTAGGCCGACGAGCAACAAGACGCCGAGGACGATGTATAGGAGGCGAATTCGCCCAAAATTTTCCAGCATGAGGTTCAGGCTGATCAGTTTGGAATGGCTAACCGTTGGGAAGGTCTTATAACTTCGAGCCGGTGATGGAGTCCGGCGGGCGACACTCATTATGGTGATCGGAGTTGCACCTGTCAACGGTTTTGCAGCCTTTAACTGCTTGTATCATGCGATTTAGGCACCTTTAGCTGAGGGCTATGCGAGCTTCAGCCGTTGCAGTTGCCCCGAGGTGAGCTCGCAACCATGTGATATTTAGACCCGGGTGCGGCTAATTGCGTCTAAACCAGTGAGCGCAAAGCCTTGTCGCGCTCCAGCTTGGAATCCAAATCGCGGCCGCCTGCCGAAGACAGGGAATGGAAATCCTTACGAGCGACGAGCAAATCGTAGAGCGCGCTCTGACCGGGGACGCTGAAGCCTTCGGCGAAATTGTTCGTCGCTGGGAGCGCAGGATCTTCGCCCTTGCCTTTGGCATGCTCGGGCGGGAAGAAGATGCACGCGATGCGACGCAGGAAACATTTCTGGCTGCCTTCAGAAACCTGCGCGGATTCCGCGGCGATGCAAGAGTCTCGTCGTGGTTACACCGCATCGCCGTAAATCAGTGCATCACGCGCCAACGCCGCTCAAAGGTGCGCAAAGAAGGCGCATTGGAGGACGAAGAGGAAAGCCACGCTGCAAGTTTCGCGACGCCTCGGGAGTTATCACCCGCATGGCTCGCCGAAGGACGTGAAAGTTGCGAGGCGGTCCGGCGCGCGGTGAATAGCTTGCCGCTCGAATTACGACAGGTGGTCGTTATGAAGGAATTTGAGGAACTGACGTTTCGGGAGATCTCCGATGCCCTGGATGTTCCTCTGAGTACGGTGAAAAGCCGGCTATATACAGCCCTGCGGCAGTTGCAGATGAGACTGCAGAAGTTTGGTACAGAGCCGGGTTAGCTTTGGGAGTCTGAAATGGAAGATAGCAATGTCCTTTGTGAACGCAGCGACGACTTGATCTCGTTTCTTTATCGGGAACTCGACGAGCGCGCAGGGCGGGACTTTGAACAACACCTCGCGCGTTGTTCGTCTTGCTCACGTGAACTGGCCTTATTCAACGAGGTTCGAAACGGTATTACCGCATGGCGTGAGCAGTCGCTTGGAATGGTTCGAAGCAATCAACCGGCAAACGTGACCTTCAGTCAGGCCGGCCAACCTTCAGCACTTGCTGCGATTCGTCAGTTTTTCGCTCTTTCGCCACTTTGGTTAAAGGGAACAGTTGCCTTCGCATCAGTTCTGTTGTTCGCTGTAGTTGCCTTCCTACTGGTGAGTTCGAATGCCAGACCGGACACATCTGTTGCCAGTGCGGATAAGGTTTACAGCGAAGCCGAACTTCGGGCGAAAGTGGAAGAAGGAGTTCAGGCGCGCCTCAAGGAATTGAACCAACAACAAAATGCCGTGAAGAAAGATTTGGTGAAAACGCCCGTGTTGGTTCAACAGTCAAAGCCGAAGCCGAAGCCTAAGTCTTTCGTGTACAGCGCAAAGACTCGACGCGCTCCGCTCACAAAATCTGAGCGGGAGCAGCTCGCGGCAGACTTGCGCTTGATCTCGCCAACCGAAGACGATCTCAATTTGCTTGGGGAACAAATCAACAGATAGTCGCTCTTTTTAAGAGGTAAACCATGAAAGTCATCAAACGATTAACCCTCGCTTTTCTATTTGGCGGCTGTGTGCTGTTGGTCGTCCCCGCTCACATCCAAGCGCAGCAGCAGCCGCTTCCCGAAAATCAACAATCCGGCCCTGGCGGCGATCCAATTCGTGATCTCAATTTGAGCCCGGAACAACGCGAACGCATTCGGGCGATCCGTGAAGATCAGCGAGACGAGCGGGCGGCCATCAATCAACATTTACGCGAAACAAACCGCGCCTTGGAAGAAGTTCTCGATTCCGACAATCCGAGTGAGGCCCTGGTTGAGAAGCATTTACGGGATGTTGCTGAAGCGCAGGCCGCATCATTGCGAATGCGCGTTGCGACTGAAATGAAGGTGCGAAAGGTTCTGACCCCGGAACAGTTAACGACACTGCGAATGTTGCGCCAGAATGCCCGAGATATGCGGCGCGAACAGCAAATTGAAAACAATCAGCGGCGACGCGAACGCATCGAGAGACGCGGACTCCCCAGTCGCAACTCGATCGCCCCAGTATTTCCCAGACGTTTAGATCCTAACCGGCGACCGCAGCCGTAGCTCCTGGATGCTTTCTTAAAGGTTATGAGCCGGCCGGCTAGATTTGGCCGGCTCATTTTCTTATCCGACCGTGTAACAAGCCAACCACACCCCCTTCGTTCTTCTTGCACCCGTTGCAAGACCGCGGTACCGAGCTGTCCTCCGCCAGAATACAGCTTGACGCCTTGCTAACAATTTGAGCATGATAGACTGACCCTGAAGGTACTGGTGGTTTGGGGAATCTGGCCTTGCCTACAAACCCCGCCGCGCACAGCTTGCTCTTAGCATAACAAGAAGATCTACGCGTTCAATTAAGCCCGACTCGATTAGCAGCATCGAATGACCTTCGCCACACGCGCTCTGCTTGAACTGCAGGAGACGACGTTGCTGGCGGCTCGCGCCGCTCGCGGCCTCTTCAAACGTCCCCGTTACATTCCGGAAATCATCGCGCAAATGGACACGATCGGCGTCGGCTCGCTGACCATCGTCCTGCTGACGGGGTTTTTTACGGGCGGCGTGCTAACGCTGCAAACGTTCCCGACGCTCGCGTTTTATGGCGCGCAATCGCAAACAGGAAGACTGGTCGCTATTTCACTTGTTCGCGAACTTGGCCCCGTCTTAACCGCACTAATGGTTACGGGACGCGTCGGGTCTGCAATCGCGGCCGAGTTGGGATCGATGACCGTGTCGCAGCAAATTGATGCTATGCGGGCACTCGGAACCGATCCGACTCGGAAACTGGTTGGTCCGCGGCTGGTAGCCTTGCTGGTGAGTTTGCCCCTCTTGACCGTGATCGCAGACGTGGTCGGAATCGGCGGTGGTGGTGTGGTGGCAACCGGGCTATATGGCCTGACGATGGATCAGTACCTAACCTCTGTTCGCGAGGGCATCACTTCCGATGATATTATCGGAGGTGTAATCAAGCCGCTTTGTTTCGGAGTGATTATCGCGTCGATCGCTTGCTATAAGGGATTGAGTACCGAAGGCGGAACCGTAGGTGTGGGGCGCGCAACTACTCGCGCGGTCGTGCTGGCCTCAATCGTTGTCATCATTGCTGACTTCTTCTTGTCGCGCGGTCTCCAATACATACTCGGCATGCCGGTATCTTAAAAACCGCAAAAGCAATCATGTCTGAACTCGCCACAAATTTTGCTGAAACTCACCCGATGGTCGGGGAGATCAGCGATCACGCCGCCGAGTCGACCTTTGCCGAGGTAGATGATCGCAATCGGGAGACGCCGGCAATTGAGTTTCGCAACGTCCACCTCTCCTTTGACGACCGCAAGGTCCTTGACAACCTCAGTTTCAAGGTCATGCGTGGCGAGACCAAGATCATTCTGGGAGGTTCAGGAGGCGGCAAGTCGACGATTATCAAACTTGTTCTCGGTTTGCTCAAACCAGATGCCGGTCGTGTACTTGTGGACGGTGAAGATGTAACAGAATACAACGAAGTGCAGATGATGACGGTTCGTAAGAAGATCGGGATGGTGTTTCAGGAAGGAGCGTTATTCGATTCACTTTCGGTTTACGAAAACGTGGCCTATCGCCTTAACGAACAAGGTGTCGCCCACGATCAAATCGAGCCCGAAGTGCGACGCATGCTGAGGTTCGTCAACCTCGAAGACGCAATCGACAAGATGCCCGCGGAACTGTCTGGCGGTATGCGGCGACGCGTTGGTATTGCGCGCGCGTTGATAGGCGATCCTAAGATCGTTTTGTTTGACGAGCCGACCGCGGGACTTGATCCGCCCACGGCGCGGACAATCTGCGAACTGGCCATGAAGTTGCGAGATCTGGAAGACGTATCTTCGATCTTCGTGACTCACGAGATGAACAATCTGACTTATCTCTGTTCCGAATACGCCGTGGTCAACGAGGCTGGAGAGGTGGTATTCGAGCGCGAAGGCGAACGTCTCTGCCTGATCAACAGCAAGGTGATGATGATGCGACAAGGAAACATTATTTTCAGCGGGACCGACGAGAGTCTGCGCCACGCTGAGGATCCATACATTCAAAAATTTCTCAGGGGACGGTAGGATTCGTCATTTAGGAGAGCGTCATGCCGCCATCAAAGAAAACGGTTTCATGGAGAGAGCTTCGAGTCGGACTATTGGTCCTGGGCTCGATCGCAATACTTGTCTTTCTGATTCTCAACGCCTCTGGAGATATCAACCCATTCAGCAAGAAGCTCCACCTTAAAGCGCGCTTTGCGGATGCCAACGGCTTGCGCGAGGGCTCTGAAGTCAGACTCGCGGGCGTGCGTGTTGGTAAGATCGATAAGATATTGTTGCTAACCCCCTCGGCTGAGCCCAACACACCCAAGGTCGAGGCGCAGATGACAATCAACGCCATCATTGATGGACGCCCGGCGAATGAGCGCATTCGCACTGACTCTACCGCGCAACAGGGTTCTCCCAGCCTGCTCGGCAATGAGATGCTGATAAACATTACTCCGGGAACCGCATTGGGGCAGCCGGTGGCGGATTATGCCATCCTGCCGTCTTCCTCCTCGAACACAGTAAACGACTTCGCCACTTCGGGCACTGACCTCGCCCAACGACTCAGCAAGTTGTCTGACGAAATCAACGGAATGGTTCGCGATGTTAAGGAAGGTAAAGGAACGGTCGGCAGACTGTTTTCCGATGAAGCGCTTTACAACAATCTCAACGCAACTATTCGTGAGACTGAGGATGTATTGCGACAAATCCGCTCTGGCAGTGGTTCGGCGGGAAGGTTCCTTAATGATCCGGAGCTCTACAATAACGCCAACACCATTGCCAATCAGTTGCGGTTGATTGCCGATGACCTGCGATCTGGACGCGGCACCGCCGGTAAACTTCTTACTGACGACCAGCTCTACAACCGCATCAATCGCACGGCGGATCGTCTGGACCGTTCGGTTGATCAGATCAATGCGATGATCGTAGACATCAATTCCGGACGTGGTACCCTCGGAAAGCTACTCAAAGACGAGCAAATGTATAACGACGCGCGCGCCGCGATCGCCCGCTTCAATACCACCGCTGAACGAATTGACAACATGGTCTCCGCGGCCCAACGGGGCGAAGGAACGGTGGGCAAACTCCTTACCGACGAAGCACTTTATTCCAACGTCAATCAACTCTCTTCCGAAGGCGTGAAACTAATCTACGACTTCCGGCAAAATCCAAAGAAGTACTTAACGATCAAGTTTGAACTCTTCTAAAACTGACTCGCCTAGAACGGATTCTCGTCAGCCGAAGGCCCGTAGATTGATGGCACCGATATGTCGTTAAGGCGAAGATAAACGCCGAGTTGTGCGCGGTGATGGATGTTGTGATTCATCACAAAGCCTCGCAGCACGGCTACCTTTGGCAAGGTGAGCAGCGTGACACCGTTCCGCTGAAGCTGCCACATCTTCATGAACTCCTGATCACTAGTGCGAGCAATGACCGCGCGCGCGGTCGCAACGTTCTCGTCGAATGTTGCTAGTAATTCGGCGGACGAGC
>DASSCX010000238.1:0-3891 GCA_035697425.1 Pyrinomonadaceae bacterium
ATCACCGTTGAAGATCACAGCGCTCCGGTAGTTTCTATTTCCGTAAACTACAACGTCGGATCACGCGACGAACGAAAGGGTCGCACCGGGTTTGCGCATCTCTTCGAGCACATGATGTTTCAGGGCTCGGAGAATATCGGCAAGTCTGAGCAGATGATCTTAGTGTTCAATAATGGTGGCATCTTGAATGGCACCACTAACGAGGATCGCACGGTTTATTTCGAAGCCTTGCCGGCCAACCAGCTTGATCTCGCACTCTTTCTCGAAGCGGATCGGATGCGGAGCCTGGCGATCACCAAAGAGAATCTCGACAACCAGCGCAACGCAGTGCAGGAGGAGCGGCGCCTTGGACTCGATAACCAACCGTATGGCAAGAGTGGTGAGATTCAACAGGAATTGCTCTACGACAACTTTGCTTATAAGCATTCGGTGATTGGTTCAATGGAAGATCTTTCGGCGGCTAACGTCGACGACGTGGCCGAGTTTTTTAAGATCTACTACGCACCGAACAATGCGGTGCTGGCTCTGGTCGGTGACTTTAATACCAAGGACGCGCTCGCACGAATTGCTAAGCACTTTGAGAGCATTCCGCGCCAGCCGAATCCGCCCGCAGTCGATATGACGGAGCCTGAGCAGAAGGCTGAACGGCGCACCACAGTTGATGATGTTTTGGCTCGAGTGCCGCGTGTCGATCTGGCGTTCAAAGCTGTCCCGGGAAACACGACGGACTTTTATGCGTTGCAGGTGTTGTCAGCGGCGTTGCAGGGCGGACAGAGTTCGCGCCTGTATCAGAAGCTAGTGAAGGAAAAAGAGCTGACTACCGGCGTTGGTGGTGTCATGGCTGAAAAGCGCGGCCTCGGAGCGCTTTACATTGGCGCAAACTTGCGACCCGGTATAAAAACGGAGGCTGTGGAAGCTGCCATCTACGAAGAGATCGAGCGCATAAAGAAGGAGCCGATTGCTGACTGGGAGTTGCAGAAAGCGAAGAACAGTACGCGGCGCGCCTTTATTAACAACCTGCAAAGCTCGCTCTCGCGAGCCATTAATCTGACGCAGTACGCCATCTACTACAACGATCCCGGCCTGATCAATACGCGGCTCGACAAAGTGGCGGCCGTCACGAAAGACGACGTCCAGCGGGTTGCCAATAAGTACCTGCGCGACACAAATCGCACGGTCGTGATCACCATGCCGAAGGCGCGCGGCGCGGCTCCAACGGGACAGTAAAGGAGTTTAGAAATGAAGCTACACAAATTAAATGGAAAAGCACTCGCGGTGTGCGCCCTCATTGTTGCCATTGGCTCGACTATCGGCGCACCCTCGACCCAGGCGCAAGTAGGCGGAGCCGCTCCACAATCAACCAAGGGTGCCGTCGTAAAGGGGCGCGCGCCAGTCAACAAAGATGTGCTCCGGGTGAAGTTGCCCAGGGCAGAGGAAACTACTCTGCCGAATGGCTTGCGCGTAGTACTTTTGCGCGACAGCAAAGTACCAACCTTCGCCGCCCAGATGGTAATTCTCAGCGGCGGCCTGGCTGACAAATCGGACTATCGCGGTCTGGCTTCTTTCACCGCCGCTCTTTTGCGTGAAGGAACCACAAAGCGCAGCAGTAAGGACATCGCGGAGCAAGTGGATTCGCTCGGCGCAACCTTAAATTCCAATTCAGGCTTCTCGAGTATGACGAGCACAGTTTCCTCTTCTGGTCTCGTCGAGAATCTCGATCAGACATTTGATCTGTTCGCGGATGTGATTCGCAACCCATCGTTCCCGGCTGATGAAGTCGAGAAATACCGGACCCGATCCCTGGCGCAATTACAGTTTCAGAGATCCAGTCCGCAGTTTTTGGCGCAGGAACGATTCAGTCGCGCGATCTATGGCGATCATCCCGCCGCGATCGTGGCGCCGCCAGTAGAGTCGCTCAAGAAACTTTCGTCGAAGGACCTGGCGGCCTTCCACTCGACTTACTACCGGCCAAACAATGCAATTCTGGCGATCGTCGGCGACGTTACCCTGAAAGAGCTGCTGCCGAAAATCGAAAAGGCTTTCGGTGACTGGCAAAAGGCCGACGTTCCAGCTACCGCAATTCCGGCAGCTCCGGCACAAGCCGCCTCACGGATCCTGCTAATCGATCGTCCCGGCTCAGTGCAGACTGTGCTGCAACTGGGAACCCTCGGAATCGAACGCAACAGCCCGGACTACTTTTCCATATTGCTTGCCGACAAGATTCTTGGCGGCGGTCCGGCGGCGCGTTTGTTTCTGAATCTTCGTGAAGACAAAGGGTACACCTACGGCGCCTATAGCAACTTCGGAGGCTCGCGGTTCCGCGGTACCTGGACTTCGGTTTCTGAAGTGCGCACCGATGTTACCGAAGGCGCGATGAAGGAATTCATGTTTGAGCTGAAGCGCCTGCGCGACGAAAAGGTGAGCACAGAAGAACTCGAGAATGCCAAGCGGGCGATTGTCGGCAGCTTTGCACTTTCACTTGAGCAGCCGCAGAGTTTGCTGCAAAACATCATCACGCAGAAACTCTATGATCTACCTGCGGATTACTGGGACACCTATCCGCAGAAGGTTGCGGCCATCACCGTCGATGACATTCAAAAGGTAGCGCAGAAGTACATCGATCTCGATCACATTCAGATCGTCGCCGTCGGCGATGCCGCCAAAGCAAAGGATGTGTTGGCGAAGTATGGGAAGGTTGAGGTCTACGACGCCGACGGCAAAGTGGTGTCGTCGTCAGGCGAGATCAAGAACAACTAGGCGTGAAATCGGAAATCGGAAATCGGAAATCGTGATTTGCAAAAAGAGGGGCGAGCACCTTCTAGCAAAAAGTCTGGGGCGTGAGCTCCAGGCTTTTTATCATCTAGCGCGCTCATGAATTTTTATTGCGGATTACCGGATTGCGAATCACGATTCCCGATTCACGATTTACGATTTACGATTCACGGCTTTGCCGGCTCCGGCGTGCCTACAAAATCCACCGTCTTCTGATCTTCAGTAATTCCTGTCAGCACCTTATCTATCGGCGCAAACGTAAAACTTTCCTTTGAGGGAATGATCCGGTAACTCTGCGTCGACGGAGTCACGATAAACGAGTAGTTTCCTTCAACGTCGGTTGTAGAACTTAGCACTGTGCCTCGCGGGCTAATTAAGACCACCACCACGTTGGCGATTCCTTCCCCACCCGCATTCTTAATTGTTCCTGTCAGCTTAACCGTAGAAGCGATTGGCGGTCTCATTTCACCAGCGGGTGGTAAGGGATTGGCCAAGGGGTCTGATGGTACTCGCCGCGTTGGTTCCGGCGTGGCGGTAGGACGTTCTTCACTTGGTGAGGCTTCGGGACTTGGCGTCGGCTCCGGCGATGACTCAACCACGTGAGTCGCCACCGGCGATGGTTCGGGACTGGCTTCCGGAGCTGCTGCGGGTGTCGGTTCAGCTGTGGGCGTCAGAACTATCGGCTCGGGCGTAGGAGTTGCGGCAGCCACCGGTTCAAGAGGCGAGGTCGTCGGGACTGGCGAGGGTTCCGGTGTTACTACTCCTTCGGATTCAGGGCTTGCAGCTGGTGTCGCCGCAGGATCAACCCCACTCGTGGGCGTCACATTTCTCGCCATGCTCCCGCCGATCCGTTCCTCGAGGCCCACCAGTGAGCCGTTAATTTTCCGGTACAACTCCTCGATCACTCCTCGGCGCACTGGATCGGGATCTCCGGCGTTAAAACTGCGAATGTAATAAGTGAGCGCTTCCTGTTGTTGCCGTTCCTGATCGAGCGCGGTTCCGAGATGCCAAAGAGCATCACGCCACGCCGGTGTACCCTCAGGCAGAATTGCCACCGCGCGTTTGAAGTGATCTATTGACAAGGCAGTCTTGTCTTGCATGAACAAAGTCAGGCCCGTC
>DASSCX010000239.1:0-7275 GCA_035697425.1 Pyrinomonadaceae bacterium
CTTCCTTTCGGCGTGGCCCAGATTGGCAAGTCGTTTCGCAATGAAGTCACGCCCGGCAATTTCATTTTTCGAACGCGCGAGTTTGAGCAGATGGAGATGGAGTATTTTGTGCGTCCCGGCGAAGACGAGGAAGTTCATCAGGAATGGATCGACAACTGTCAGCACTGGTTTTTGAGTCTGGGAATTTCAGCCGAGAATTTAAGGTTGTACGAACAGCCTCCTGAGGAGTTGGCGCATTATGCGAAGCGAACAGTAGATATTCATTATCGCTTCTTCCCGGAACGTGAAGAGGCTGAGCGCCAATGGGACGAGCTAATGGGTATCGCCAACCGCACGGATTTTGACCTCCGTACACATTCGAAGAAACCGGAGGACGCGGAAGGGAAGCGGCTTAATCCTGACTCGACCGAAGATTTATCCTATTTTGATGAAGCCACGAAGCAGCGCTTTTATCCCTACGTGATCGAACCGGCAGCGGGCGTGAATCGTACGGTGCTGGCACTGCTTATGGATGCTTACTCGGAAAGGACGAACGACAAGGGCGAAACCAGGGTGATTCTCAAGCTCCACCCTGACCTCGCTCCAATTAAAGCTGCGATCCTACCGCTAGCGAAGAACAAGCCTGAGATAGTGGGCATGGCCAAAGCGATCAAGCGTTCGTTACAGCCGACGTTGCGCGCCGTTTATGATGATACCGGTGGGATTGGAAAGCTGTATGCGCGCCAGGATGAGATCGGCACGCCATTTTGTGTGACAGTGGATCACCAATCGTTGGAGGATGAGTCTGTCACGGTGCGTGATCGTGATACCTGGGAACAAGATCGCGTTAAGGTATCGGAGTTGAGCGAACATCTTCAGCGAAGGCTCACAACGGTCCAAAGTCCAACGTTCAATGTCCAAGGTCTGGTTCCGTGAGTTTTCTGATGTCGCTTTTGAAGCATCTAATCTACCGGAGTTAAAGGAACCTTTAGGCAGCCGAACATTGGACTTTGGACGTTGGACCTTGGACTAGAGTTTTATGCCTGTAGTCAAAAAGCGAAACCTGCAAACCGAAACGCGTCTGCTGCTGGAAGGCGACGACCCGGTCGAGCTGCCGCCCGCGGAAATCGAAGACCGCAACGTCCTGGTGCAGTTTGATAAGTTTAAGCCGTTCATTGGCGAACTGCTGGAAGAACTCCGTGAAGGGACTATGGCTGAGCCCGTTCCTGTCATGAATGATGGATCCACATTCGCAATTCACGGTGAGACTCGTACTTTCTGGGTCAAGCTTTGGCATGCAGCGGGAACTGACCTGACCAAAATTGATCGGGCCCAGGTTATTAGTTGCATACCCTCCACCCGCGGAATTCAGGTTTTGGTTGAGCCGCTAGAAGATTAGTCCAAAGTCCAAAGTCCAAAGTCCAGAGTCCCAGGTCCAACGTCCACTTAACGCAAGTTGCGGTAACCTCGATATTGCCCACCAATCATTGTTGACATTGGACCTTGGACATTGGACATTGGACCTCAATGGCTCAACTCCCCGAGAAAGTAATCAATCTAGCCCAAGCGATTCGTGACGCCGGCGGCCGTGCGTTGTTGGTTGGCGGCTGCATGCGCGATTTGCTCATGGGCGTCACGCCTAAGGATTGGGATCTTGAGGTCTACGGGCTGCAACCGACGAAACTACGCGCAGTCCTCGACGGCTTCGGCACTGTGAACGTCGTTGGCGAAGCCTTCAGCGTGTACAAGCTTGACCATGATCTTGATGTTTCAATCCCGCGCCGGGATCGCAAGGCGGGAACAGGCCATCGCGGCTTTGTCATTGAAGGCGACCCTGACATGGATCCGGCGGAAGCAGCCAGACGGCGTGATTTCACAATCAACGCGATCATGCAGGATCCTCTGACCGCAGAGATTATCGATCCGCATGCAGGCCGGACAGATCTAAAAAATGGAATTCTGCGTGCAGTTTCAGCCGACACCTTTGCGGAAGACAGTCTGCGAGTGTTGCGGGCAGCTCAGTTCGCCGCTCGTTTTGAATTTGAGATTGATGAGAAGACCGAAAGTCTTTGCCGCGATATTGACTTGAGTGATCTCCCCGCGGAAAGAATTTGGGGTGAGATTGAAAAGTTGCTGCTGCTAGCGCCGCGCCCCTCGATTGGTTTCAATTTCCTGCGAAATACAGGAGCACTCGCACAAATCTTCCCCGAAATTACCGCTCTTATCGACGTGCCGCAGGATCCTGAATGGCATCCGGAAGGCGAAGTCTTTACGCACACAATGTTGGTGCTGGATCGAGCGCACGAGTTGATCGATGGCTTGCCATATGCCAAGCAGGTAACTGTGATGCTGGCAGCGCTCGCCCATGATTTTGGCAAGCCCGCCACTACGGAATTCATCGACGGGCGCTGGCGGTCGCGCGGTCACGAGGAAGCCGGCATCGCGCCCACCGAGAGTTTTCTTGACCGTTTGAATCTGCACACGCTGGCCGGCTATGACGTCCGAGGTCAAGTGATAGCGCTCGTACGCGACCACCTGAAGCCGGGTGAGTTCTATAAGAAGCGCGCGGAGGTTGGTGACGGCGCTTTCCGGCGTCTCGCACGCAAGTGTGAGCCGGATCTGCTTTACCGCGTGGCGCGCGCGGATTCGCTGGGGCGCAATAGTGAATCAGTACCACGGGAACAATGGTACGGCGCAGAGGCTCAGGATTGGTTTATCGAACGGGTGCGGGAGTTGGATATTGAACAGGGGCCGCCCCCACCATTGTTGATGGGCAGGCACCTGTTGGAGCTGGGGTTGTCGCCCGGCCCAAAGATCGGCGAGATCACGCAGACTGTTTACGAGATGCAATTGAATAATAGTGTCCGCACGCTTGAGGAAGCGAAAGCAGCTGCACAGAAACTTCTCGAGAGCAGTTAGGGAGGTAATAGAGTAGAAAGTTTCGGGCGCTTGCAGGTTAGGAAGGGCCCGCCTCGCTATGCTTCAGAATTCACCGCCTAGTCGCAAAGATCCGTTAAGATCGCCGAGAGTTCTTAAGCTGTAAGAGTTGAATTTCTGATCAACTCCAACGGCTTCCAATCCTTGGCGATCTTTGCGTTTCTTGGCGGCTTGGCGGTGAATTCTTAAGTAAGCCGGGGGCTGGTCCCCTTCCCAATCTGCGAGCGGTGAGGATGTTGCTATTGACTTACTTAGGTGAAGCTATTATTTAAGCAACTACGAACAATCGCCTCGCTCACGTTTTTTCCAAGTCCTCAAAATCACCGACCCGCATACTACCTGGCGGAACTGAAGGAGTAGTTATGACCACGAAATCATCGAACAAACCAGCAAAGCGAGGCTCAAAGTACGCTAAGGCTGTAACAAAGAAGCGAGCCACGAAGAGCAGCGGCAAGAAGAGCGAAGCTGCGGGCGCGGCTCCCGATTCTTTTCGCAAGAACGATGTCGGCAGAAACGGCCTGCGCTCGTTTGCTTTTCACCGGCAAGACAAAGGCGCGGACACGGTGCTGGGCGCGATTCGTCCTCAGGTGGGCCGGTCCCGATCTGGCGCACGACCCGCTGCCGCGGTTGCGCGGGTCGGGGTCACCGGCATGGATGCCGAGACAGCGGCGCGACAATATCTAACAAATGCCCTGGCCAGCGACAAGCTGCCGACTTTTACCGCTGGTGATTCTAATGCTGAGAAGAGTGACTTCAAGTTGATTGCGGTCGAAGCAGTGCCGCTTACCGGCACACAGATGGTTAAGTTCTGCCAATACTACCGGCGCATCCCGGTGTACGGTTCGCTCGTGGCGGTGGAACTGGATAAGAAGAACGAATTGATTTCCATCAACTCCACGCTCACGGAACCCACGAACGTCGACCCGGTGGCGAGCGTAGCGCCTGCCGATGTTTTGCAGACCGTCGTGAGAGCATCCGGTTCGGACCCGCAAACCCTGGAAGCGACGCCGAGTGTTTATTACTATTTCGATCGCGAGGCGCAACGCTGGCGCCTGGTCTACATCATGCGCGACGTTCCCAAAAAAAAAGGCCCGCCGGACATCGAAGCAGAAACTGCTGGTGTTTCTAACCGGCGGGGGCAGTCTTATAGCGTGCCTAAGGCGTTTGACTATGTTGTCGATGCGCACTCCGGCGACCTCGTCGCGGAGTTGCCCCGTTCGCACGACATCACTGTTAAAGCGCGTGATGGTCTCAAGAAGCTGCGTACCATTGGCTGCACCGCGAACAGCAATGGAACTTTTCTGCATGATCCCGATCTTAATTTGCACACTTACGACTTCGGCTTTGGCAACGTTGATGTGCTCGTGAGCAAACTTCCGGGAACCTATGTCGCGAATCCTCCTGATCCCTGGGATGGAGCAGCCGTCAGCGCCCATGCAAACGCTGCCGACGTGCTGAAATTCCTCAGCACCGTGTTGCGGCGCAATGGTGTCGATAACATGGGTGGTCCGGTCCGTTCGAGTATTAACTGCGTCGAAGAGGACGAGACCGACGAATGGGACAACGCCACCTGGTATCGTAAGCAAATGATGTATGGCCAAAGCAAGGTAGATGGCAAACTGCGTTCGTGGGCGTTGGCGAAAGACATTGTGGCCCACGAACTAACGCATGGAATCACCGACTACACGGCTCGTATTGAGTATCTCGGCGAGTCAGGTGCTCTGAACGAGTCTTACTCCGACATTTTCGGAGTCATCGTAGCGAACATTGGAAAGGCGAACGTCAAGGAATGGAATTGGCTGATTGGCGACGGGCTGTTTGGCCCAGACACGGCGTTACGCGACATGAAAAAGCCGGAGAACTTCGATCAGCCTTCGCACATGGATGATTATGAGAAACTCCCCAATACGGAAAACGGGGATTGGGGCGGCGTGCATACAAACAGTGGCATTCACAATAAGGTTGCTTACCATATGCTCACCGCCAAGGACGCGCAGGGGAAGTACCTCCTGAAGCCTCGTGAGGTGGCGGCGCTTTTCTATTTAGCTCTAACGCAGAATCTCTCGCGTACGTCGCGTTTTGGCGACAGCCGGCGCGGCGTCGAACTCGCCGCTCGCAGTTTGTTCGCAAACAAAGCCAACAAGCAGGCACGCTTCAAAGCCGTCGCCAAAGCGTTTGATAAGGTGGGGATCGTTTAAAAGTCCACGTCCAAGGTCTAATGTCCAAAGTCCGCAGGCGAAGAGTTCGACATTAGACGCTGGACTAGACCTGGGCCGGTTGCTGTTGAGTCACGCAGTGAATCGTCCCCATGCCCCAGACCAGCGGTTCACAATTGATTCCTACAACGCGGCGGGTTGGAAAAACGCTTTGCAGAATGTCCAATGCGCGCTTGTCGTTGGCGTGGCCAAAGATGGGCGCTAGCACGACACTATTCGCGATGTAAAAGTTGGCGTAACTGGCAGGCAAACGATCCAAAGCTCGAGGGCTGTTGTCGTTTGTGGCGGCGACAACTCCCGGCATAGGTAAAGTAACAATCTCAAAGTTGCGACCGTTAACGTCGGTCGATTTCTGCAAGCGGCGCAGATTGTCCTGCAATAACTCGTAGTTGGCGTCTTCCGGATCCTCTTCTAACGCACAAATGATCGTGTCGGGTGCCGCGAACCGGGCAATGTCGTCAATATGGCCATCAGTATCATCGCCGACTATTCCTTCTCCCAACCAAAGCACCTGCTGTACTCCCAGATAGTTCTGCAAGTAATCTTCGATGCCTTCCCGATCCAGTTCCGGATTGCGGTTGGGATTGAGCAGACATTGTTCGGTTGTCATCACGATGCCCGCACCATTCACCTCAATTGAGCCACCCTCCATCACGATGTCAGGCTCAAAACGTCGCCCGCCGATAGTAGCTTGAAGTTGGGCGGGAATACCGTCGTCGCGCTTGAGTTCCTCGTACTTGTTGCCCCAGGCATTGAAAATCCAATCGTTGTAGGCGAGCGCTGGAGTTTCCCGGTTTAGCAAAAAGTTTGGGCCATAATCGCGAATCCAGGAGTCGACAGTTTGCAGTTGATGAAATCGAACATTGTCGGCGCTAGGAAAGACAGAGCGCTGCCGTACGAGGGCCTCAGTATCCGCGTCGTCAACCAGAAGGTTTACGACTTCGTGAGGCGCGAGGGCTTCAATCATCTGCAAGAAGATTTCTTCAACCTGAGGAACGCGTTCCGGCCAGGTAAGCGGATCTTTAGGCCAAGTCAGCCAGGTCGCGGCGTGGCGTTGCCACTCGGCGGGCATGAAATAACCGAGTTCGGCGGGAGTCGGCTGGTTCATCACTTGCTGACGCTGGGCTCGAGGAAGCGACTGCCAATCGACATGTAGGAATCAATGCGACGATCGCGGAGGAACGGCCAGTTCTGGCGCGTCTCTTCAATCTTGTTCAAGTCGCAATCAACGACGAGGATCTCTTCCTGGTCGGCTGAAGCCTTAGCGATGATGCGTCCGAAAGGATCCGCAACAAACGATTGCCCCCAGAAAGTTAACTTGCCTTCGCGCCCGACGCGATTCACAGCTACAACATAAAGTCCGTTGGCGATTGCATGTGCTCGCTGGATAGTTTCCCAGGCCGAATGTTGCGCGAGATTCATTTCTTCGTCTTCGTCGGGCAACCAGCCAATCGCTGTGGGATAGAACAGAAACTGTGCGCCACTCAAAGCAGTCAAGCGTGCCGCTTCAGGAAACCACTGGTCCCAACATACTAGTGTCCCGATTTTGCCGGCAGACGTGTCGTGAGTTTGAAAACCAAGATCTCCGGGCGTGAAATAAAACTTCTCGTAATAGAGCGGATCGTCGGGGATATGCATCTTGCGATACTTGCCGGTCAGCTTGCCGTCTGCATCAATGATCACCGCGGTGTTGTGATAGATGCCGGCGGTGCGTTTTTCAAAAAGCGAAGCCACGATTACGACTTTGTGTTGTTTTGCGACTTTTGCGAGCGCCTCAGTGGAGGGGCCGGGAATAGGCTCGGCGAGTTTGAAGAGGTCGATATCTTCTGTTTGGCAGAAATATTGTGAACGGAAGAGTTCCTGCAAGCAGATCACTTGCGCGCCCTTCTTTGCGGCTTCAGCAATACGTGTGACGGCTTTTTTGAAGTTCGCTTCGGGTCGTTCCTCGCAGCTCATCTGGATCAGTCCGACGCGGACCGTGTTGGTAATCCTTTTCTTCGGCATGGGCGGAGTATAGAACGGTGCGATTGCCGATTGCCAATTGCCGATTGCCGATTGGCCGTAATCGGGCGACGTTCTTAGTATTCCAGTTTTCACTGGTCGGGCCGTTTGGCGAAAGCTCAATCGGCAATGGGCAATCGGC
>DASSCX010000240.1:0-9925 GCA_035697425.1 Pyrinomonadaceae bacterium
CGAAGGGGCGCTGCTAAAAAGGTAATCATCATCGGCGCCGGACTCGCCGGGCTGGCGGCTGGTTACGAGCTGACACAGGCCGGGCACGACGTCACTGTTCTCGAAGCTCGAACCCGGCCAGGCGGTCGCGTCTACACCTTACGCGATTCCTTTGCCGAAGGGCTTTACGCGGAAGCCGGTGCCAGCCGCATTCCAAATCACCATCACTTCACGCTCAAGTACGCCGAACTTTTCGGACTCACGCTTGATCCCTTTCAGCCGCCTGAGTTGCCGTCAATTTATTACGTGAGAGGCAAACGAATTCGGGTGACACCGGGACAGAAGGTCGAGTGGCCCTATGACCTTACGCCAGAGGAACGGGCGCTTGGCTTGAACGGCATGCGGCAGAAATACATCCGATCCATGTTGGCCGAATTGGGAGATGTCACCGACCCGGGTTGGCCATCGCCTGAGACGCTAAAAAAATATGACCACCTGAACCGGTCTGATTTCTGGCGCAGCCGGGGGGCGTCCTCAGAAGCGGTTGCGCTGCTGAGTTTGGCGGGAATTGACGACCGGGTCGAGACTTGGTCAACCCTGTTCATGCTGCGCAATCAGTCACTCAATCAGAAACTTGACCGCTACTATAAGATCAGGGGAGGTAACGACCTGCTCCCGAAAGCGTTCGCCCTGAGACTGTCCGAGAAGATTCACTACGCTGCACCGGTCGTCAGAGTCGAGCAGGACGCTCGCGGCGTCAAAGCTACCTTCTTAAATGCCGGTGCACCACACGCGTTGGCCGGCGACCATCTCATCTGCGCCGTCCCTTTCATCGTTCAGAAAAATATCGAGGTTGCGCCGGCCTTCACGGTGGATAAGCAAAGGGCCATTGAGCAGTTGCCGTACTTGTCGGCCTCGAAGATATTCTTGCAGTCGAAGAAGAGGTTCTGGGACAGCGAAGGGCAGAGCGGCTTCGCGACGACCGACCTGCCGATCAGCCAAGTGTGGGACGTAACCTACAAGCAGCCGGGCACGCGGGGCATTTTACAAACCCTCCCGCTCAGCCTGCACTCACGTCGGGTCACGGCCATGTCGGAGCATGAGCGCGTCAACTTCGCGCTCCAACAAGTTGAGCTAATCTATCCCGGCACGCGGGAGAACTTCGAGGGCGGCGTTTCGAAGTGCTGGGACGAGGACCAGTGGGCGCGCGGCGCCAGTTCATATTACAAGCCGGGCCAATTCAGCTCGTTGTTGCCACACGTCGCACGTCCCGAAGGGAGGATATATTTTGCCGGTGAACACACGTCAGTCTGGATCGACGGGTGGATGCAGGGGGCGCTCGAATCGGGCGACCGCGTGGCGCGGGAGGTAAACGCTGCGGTGTGAAGTAACCTGTGTTCGGCGAGTGTACGACAAAGCGTTGCTTCCAGGTGCTCATCTGAAGCGCACGGGTCGCCCGGAGCAGATTCCTCGATCCGTAGTCTTTCTATGCTCTGATGACGGTTACATTACCGGCACAACATTGACCCCGGATGGCAGATTCACTCTGACGAGATGAGCTCGCGTGGTGAGCGGACAAGGAGATAGGTAGCAAAAATGCGATTGGTTGCAGCAGGCCTATTGAGTTTGGCGCTGATCCCTCTTGGCTTTGGTCAAGTGGTTCAAAAGCCCGCTCAAGCAAATCAGGATGAGCAGGCACTGAGGAGACTAGAAGACGAGTGGCTTGGTTCGTACCTGCGCGGTGACAAAGCAACATTTGACCGAATCGTCGCCGATGACTTCACTGGCACGGACGAGAGCGCCACGCTCCGTAATAAAATGCAGGAGCGAGAACTCCTCCAGCCGCCTTCTCCTTCCATAAAGACTTCCTTGACCAATGATGATCTCCGAGTCCGCATTTATGGCGACGCAGCAATAGTAACCGGCCGCATTGTGGCTAAGATTCAGCCAAGCGGCCAGTCAGACATCGTCTTTCAGTCACGATTTACAGATACTTTTTTGAGAAGGCAGGGACACTGGCAAGTTGCTTCCCGACACTACAGCCGCCTTCCCGCTGAGCGCACGTCGGTCAAGATAGACCCGAGAGTTTATGACCAATATGTCGGGCAATATGAACTGGCGTCCAATGTTGTTTTTACCGTCACGAAGGAAGGCGACAAACTCATGAACCAGGCGACCGGCCAGCCAAAACTCGAGTTGCTACCCGAATCCGAGATTGGTTTCTTTATCAAAGATTTTTCTGCACTGTTCATCTTTATGAGGGGCCAGAACGGTGAGGTGAATCGATTGCTTACCATCCAAGATGGGCGAATAATCTCGGCGAAAAGAATAAAGTAAAAATTTGCTTCGCGGCACGCATAACAAATCGTTGGACCAGAGCGGCAAAAAGCAACGATGAACGCGGAACGATGAACGATGAATGTTTCCGCATTCATCATTCCGAATTCATCATTGCTTTTCAGCCGCCCGGTCGACTCTGACGTTAGCACCCCAGGAGAGTCATGCGATATCTTGTAGTCCTATTTGCCACATTATTTCTAGCAGCCTGCAGCACGGCTCCAGCCACGCGCAGTGAATCCCCCGCGGTGAGTCCTACTCAGGTCCCTACTCCTGAAGTGCAGAAAGCGTCAATAGATCCAGTCGTACAATTTTTACTTACGTCAGCCGCCACTGATTTTCATACCCACGGCCCCTCAGGTCCTCTCCGCTTTCGTGAGGTGCGCATTGGGCACGTTATGACTCCCAGTGGAGAAGCGCAGTACAGGTTGTGCGGCCAGTTTCTGCCAGCGCAGGAAGGAGGCAAGGCTGAGTGGATTCCTTTCGCGACGATCAAGACGTCGGGTTACGAACAATGGATTGGGGCTGAAGCGGCGCGCTACTGCCAGGGTTCATCTTTCATCTGGGACAAGGAGGGTGATTTGTCGGCCTCGTTGCAGACCCGACTTGATTCTCTGCGATAGGGTAGTCTGCATGAGTAAGCATCTCGTGTTCGTGTACGGCAGTTTGAGAAGCGGCAATGCGCACTCAATGTCTATAAGATTTCCCGAGTCGAAATTTGTTGCTGCTGCGAAAGTAAGTGGCAGCCTCTATGATCTGGGTCCCTATCCTGGCTTGCTGCTCAATGAATCGCACGCACTGGTTACCGGTGAAGTCTATGAAGTTAACGATGAACTTCTGAATCAGCTCGATGATTTTGAAGCCTCAAGCAACTATTTACGCAGGCAGGTTGAAATCTCTCTTGGCACTGATAGAAGGATGTGTTGGACTTACGAACCTGATCCCGAGTTTTATTCGCTTAGCACATTAATCGAATCGGGTGATTGGCTTGAATATGCGAAGACGAAACCGGACTGATCTAGCCCTTACCTCAGAACTTCGGGGCAAAGCCGTCAAAGAAATGAGATTCAGATCAATAACTCCAGCCGACTATGAACCGGTGCGCCAGTTTCTAACAGAGATGGGTTGGCGCGATCGTGTTTCCGATCCTGAAAAATTCAAGAAGATGTTGGCGCACACCAATCGCACAGTTGTGGCACTTGATGGTTCTCGCGTTGTCGGATTTGCCCGGGCCTTATGTGATGAGATCTCTAATGGTTATATCTCAATGGTTGCCGTAGCTGCCGATCAGCGCGGACAGGGCATCGGTCGAGAGCTCGTGCGACATCTGATCAAGGACGACACCGGGATCACCTGGATGTTGCGTGCAGGTCGCGGAAGCAACGGTTTCTGGCAGAGGGTTGGGTTCCAGGAGTCCGAGGTTGCAATGGAAAGAGTTCGGACTTGAAGCTGCGCCACTATGGCTTTGCCCCAAAAGGCCTGAGGTGACATCGGTTCGGCTTTGCCGCCGGATGTGGGGCGTGGCCTCGCCGCGCCTGAAAGCGCTTGATTATTTAGGGCTGTGCCCCACGTTTGCGCTTAGCCCTCCGACAAATTTAAGGGCCGAGCCCGTACCAAGGGCAGAGCCCGAATTTCAATCTGACTCCTAGCGCGGCAGAGCCGGCGCCGCACATCCGGCGGCAAAGCCGAACGGTCCACGAATCTGAGTTTTGCGGCAAACCTGCGCCACATAAAACCGAGCTTATTGTCTGTCTACTTCGTAATCAGGGGGAGGACTTGCTGGTGGCAAACAAAATTACACCATTTCTAATGTTTGAAGGAGCTGCCGAGGAAGCGATGCGCTTCTACGTTTCCTTGTTTCACGGATCGGAGGTGAGACGGCTCGAGGTGTACGGTGCTGACGAACCAGGCGCCGCGGGTAGTGTGAAGCGCGCCGATTTCACGCTCGCAGGTCAGGAGCTGATCTGCATCGATAGTCCGATGAAGCACGATTTCACTTTTACCCCCTCTGTTTCGCTGTTTGTTGAATGCGAGAGCGAAGCGGAGTTGGATAAAGCATTCGCTGAACTGTCGTCGAAAGGAGCGGTGATGATGCCGCCCGACAATTATGGATTCAGCAGAAAATTCACCTGGCTCAACGATCGCTTCGGTGTGTCGTGGCAACTAAACCTGCAGTAAGTACCCGGCGAGAAGGAGTAACCCATGAGGTCTTTATTGCTTTGCATCATCGCGACTGTCTCCCTCTCGCCGCTCGGCATGTTAACAAGAGCTCAGACCGCGAAAGACTTCCGATCGAAGTACGGTCCGCCATCCGAGGTGTTTCAGATCAACCCTGGACTCTCGTTAACGGCTAAGTACACAGATGAGGGGCTCGCATGTGAGGTCGATATTGTCCAGCGTGACGTGGTGATCGGTTCAACGCTCGTATCGAACAACCTTCCCGATCCAAAGACGGCACGTTACGATCTGGGCCGTGGGGTTAAGAGAATTATTGCCGAAGTCATGCCCGAGGCTAGTAAGCGTGGGCGTACAATCAGTACGGGTAAGGGTCAAATTGGAAACTGTTACGGCAGTAGTACTGATGATTATGAATTGGTGAAAGTGAGTAGGACCTGGGAGGACTGCGGCGCCCGTTCATATAGTGCGCGAATAGTGTGGAAGACGAGGCGTTGTAAGGGAACTCCGGTTCCAGTTGTAAGCCGGGATATCGAACTGTGGGTCTATTTCACCAATCCCAAATTGCCTGAATGGGCTAACACCTGCGGCGCGGGCGAGTTTGTCCTCCGGAAGGTAGCGCCGACCAAAAGGACCGCAGACGCAGCGTTGCGCTTACTTTTCGCGGGCCCAAATGTGTCCGAACAGGCAAAAGGAATGGAAGGTCTTGGTCCGTTAGGTGAGTATTATCGGGGCGTGTCGATCAAGGACGGAGTGGCAGTCGTTAACTTTCGACCCGGCGCGGAGAAATACCTGCACGTGTCAGGAGCCGCTTGTCAGCAGGAACAAGTCTTAACGCCGATTGTGAAAACACTAAAACGCTTCAGCAGTATCAAGTCAGTCGATTTCGCAATCAACGGCAAAATCATCGAAGAGTGGGACGCTTGATGAGGCTTGATAGAAAGTTGCCCTTGGAGAAAATTTCGTGATACTTCGTGGATCGTTCTATTCGATCAGTGAGCACGGTCCACGAAGCCGCACGAATTAACACGAACTCTCGGGCTCCCTTTAGGTTCCCTCAATTTCGATGCTGGAACGAGGGCCAAACATTGCTGAAAATTCTGAACCCACATGAGCAAATTCAAAGTGCTGGATGTGAATTTAAATTAGGAACCTCGACCACGAATCATGCCTGACCGTGTAGATCTGTTCGACAGTACTTACAAGCACTTCACCGATCAGGTGCTGGATGCAATCCGCAAGGAGACTTTCGGCACCGATTTCGGACAGAACAGTTGGGTAACCAGTGATGAGTATGAGCGGCTGCTTCCCTGGCTGAACCTGACGGCTGAAGATCATGTGCTGGAAGTCGCGAGTGGCTCAGGCGGTCCAGCGCTCTACCTTGCTCGCAAAACTGGTTGTCGCGTCACGGGAATCGACGCTAACGAAATCGGCGTGGCAACCGCTGCACAGATGGCGACCGACTCTGAGGCGGGGGAACGAGTTCAATTCAAAGTCGCCAACGCCGATTCTGCCTTGCCCTTTGCAAGTGATTCTTTCGATGGACTGCTCTGTATTGACTCGATGAATCATTTTCCGAATCGCCTCCCAGTGTTCCGCGAATGGCAGCGTGTCTTGCGTCCGCGCCGGCGAGCGCTTTTCACTGATCCGGTAGTCATCACCGGCCCTGTCACCAATGACGAATTAGCACTCCGCAGTTCGATTGGCCTTTTCCTCTTTGTGCCACCCGGCGTAAATGAACGGCTCATTGACGAAGCCGGCTTGCAGCTTATCCATCAGGAAGATGTAACGGATAACGCTGCATTGATCTCCAGTCGGTGGTTTCAAGCACGAGAAGCTCATAAAGACGACTTACTGCGCATCGAGGGTGAGGAACGTTTCGCGGGTCTGCAACACTTCTTCGCGGCAGTGCACCGCCTGACAAGTGAACGAAGGCTTTCAAGAATTGTTTATGTGGTGGAGAAGCCGGCCGGTTGAAGCGATTGGAGACTGGCTTGGCTCGGAGTGGACTCTCGTTTCGTGTTGTTTCGTGTGATTTAGTGGATCGTATTTTCTTCCCAAAGAGCGACCGATCGACTTAATGACACGAATCAACACGAAACTCGCTAGGCGCAATTGGTGGGTGCCGGCCCCCTGCTAGAAGGGGAGTACCGCCGCTCCGGCGTTAACTAACAGTTTGCACCACGAACTTTGCGACAAAACTCAACATGCCCGTGACGATTGTTGAAGCAAGTCCTGATGCCCCGGAGGCCGTTGCTCTGATCAATGAACTCGACGAACATCTCAATCAACTTCCCTATCCCGAGCGAAGCCGGCACGCCTACAGCGTGGATAAACTGCTGCGCGAGGGCGTCGCGTTTTTTGTGGCGCGCTATGATGGCCAAGCTGCGGCATGTGGCGGTATCAAGTTGTTCGATAGGGAGTACGGTGAGGTCAAGCGGATGTACGTGCGCCCCGTCTACCGAGGTTTAGGCCTGGGTAAGGCAATGCTGAATCACCTGGCTGAATACGCGCGCAAGCGGCAAGTAAATCTGTTGCGGTTGGAAACAGGAATCTATCAAATGGAAGCTATTGGGCTCTACGACGGTTATGGATTTCAGCGCCGCTCACCATTCGGAGAATATGAAAAGGATCCGCTGAGCGTCTATTTCGAATTAGCTTTGCCTCTCAACTCAGATTAGGTGGGACCGTGCGGCTTTGCCGCCGGATGTGCGGCGCCGGCTCTGCCGCGCCGTGGAGTCAGAATAGAAATTCGGGCTCTGCCCTTGGTAGGGGCTCGGCCCTTAGGATTATCGGAGGGAGCAGTCCAAACGTGGGGCACAGCCCCAAACTAATCAAGGGCTTTCAGGCGCGGCGAAGCCACGCCCACATCCGGCGACAAAGCCGAACCGATGCTAGCTCAGGACTTTTGAAGCAAAGCCTTGGCGACTAATTGTTGTTGGTTTCTGAAATCGCTCGTCTGAATCCATTAATCGTCTGGCACTAACTGAATTATTAACTTCTGATCCGAACCAATGTGGAACAACCTGCTTTCCCAAGCCGCAATCGACCAACTGCTAATTGATTTTGGCGACTTTCACGATGCCTGCCTGCGTGAAATTTCGATTGCGACAGAGACTTATGTTGCCGACAATCTTTCCATGAACTGTCCGCCACACCTCGATACCTCAGTCTTTCTCTTGTTCCAACGACAAGAGCGGCCGTTGCCGGCAATTGAAATCAAGTGTGAAGCGGTTAGCGAACTGCATTTCATACCTACTGCCGATGGCTGCGACTCCATCATCAGCTCGGGGTCGATGTCTTTGGCTGAAGGCGGAGTGCGACTGGCCATTAATTTCTTCGGAAGTCCTCTGCAGGGCCTGCCAGGCAGTAGCATCTTTTTTCGATCGCGGGCAAACAAGCAACCTGACTTAGTCGTCATGGCGCGGTCGGTATCTTGGAGGTCACTGGAAGAAGGCTTGGGAGATGCGCTTCGCTACCGGCAGAAAGAAGCAGGTTGATTAGTTCAGGAACTCGTGAGGTCGGGCGATCAATGCCTGAGCGTTATAACGGCGTCCGTTAAGACCTGAGACTCGTTGCACTTCCAATTGAATTCGCTAATCGCAACCAAACACCCAACAACCAATCTAACCTTGGAAAGGAAAATGAACCATGAGTGCTCCTAATACTGAAATGGAATCCCTCAAGACCAAGCTCAAATCAATGTGGATGGCTGGCGACTTTGGTCAGATCGCCAAACAACTCGAAGCCGAAGCGGAAGCATTTATCAACCGCCTTGGGCTCAAGCCGGGCGAGCGTGTCCTGGACGTGGCTTGCGGCAGCGGCAACCTGACTATCCCAGCGGCGCGTACCGGCGCTATCGTAACCGGTGCCGACATCGCCACGAACCTTCTGGAGCAGGCCCGCGCGCGAGCCGCGGCTGAAGGCCTGACGATTCAGTTTGATGAAGGCGACGCGGAGAGTCTCCCTTACGACGACGCGAGCTTTGACGTAGTTGTGAGCATGTTCGGAGCTATGTTTGCCCCCCGCCCGCAATTGGTGGCTGCTGAACTTGTGCGCGTTTGCCGTCCTGGCGGCAGGATCGCCATGGCTAACTGGACCCCGGAAGGACACATTGGCCAGATGTTCAAGGCCACAGGCAAACATGTGCCGCCTCCGCCCAATATGCCGTCACCGCTCAAGTGGGGCGATGAGGCAACGGTACGCGAACTTCTGCATGATGGCATTGCAGACTTGAAACTGACGCGCCGCATGGGCCGGTTCAATCTTCCCTTTTCACCCGCCGAAGTGGTCGAGCATTTCCGCACCTATTACGGTCCCACGCAGCGTGCCTTCGCAGCGCTCGATAGCAACGGTCAAGCTGCCTTGGCTAGCGACCTGGAACAGCTTTGGGCGCAGCACAATCAAGCTACAGATAACACGACTCAGGTTGATGGTGAGTACCTCGAAATTTTGGCCACCAGAAGCTGAACTTGATGAGGTTCAAGTAATGAATGTCGCCCTCGGGCTGAGAGTTCATTCAGGCTGGGCAGCACTCGTGGTGGTCGGCAAGCATAACGGTGACTTTGTGATAGTTGATCGGCGCCGGATCGAGCTTGTTGAGAACGAGTGGCAGAAGCAACCGTACCATGCCGCGGAAAACTTGAAACGAGATGCGGCGCGCGATCTAGTCAAGCGTGGCATCGCGGTGGCGCGGCGAAACGCCGGCCGGGAGATACGAGCCGCGCTCAAGCGAGAGCGACAGCGAGAAAACCAGGTGACAGCTTGCGCGGTCCTCGTCACCGATCCGATGCCGGCCTGGAGCACTGAGGAGATTCTTGCTGTCCACTTTCGCATGCATAAAGCAGAAGGTGTTCTCTTTAGAGATGCTCTAATACGCGCTGCTGAAGCCTGCCGCCTCGCTGTCGTCGCAATTCCGGAAAAGCAGCTGGCAGAGCAAGCTGTGAATGTGCTCAAGACTCGGGCTAATGATCTCAGTGACACAATTAGTACTTTAGGTAAGTCGGTAGGTCCTCCCTGGGGAAAGGACCAGAAAGAAGCGACAGTTGCGGCGCTCGTGGCACAGCAATACGCGCCGTAGAGACTGAAGGAACGCGCTCCTCACAGTCGCTGCGGCCCTGAATATCAAAATCGAAGATACTGACCCGAAGGAGAGAGCAGACACATGTACAGCAAAGACAACCTAGCCAAGTTAAAGAAGATGGACAGCCTCGCGCCGGAAGTGATGAAGGCCTTCTGGGCCTTCGATAAGGCAGCGGTCGCCGAGGGAGCAATTTCCGTAAAGCACAAGGAACTGATTGCCGTCGCGGTTGCTGTCACTACTCAGTGCCCTTATTGCATCGACATCCACAGCAGTAACGCTCGCAAAGCAGGTGCAACCGACGCAGAGATTGTCGAGGCCGCGATGGTTGCCGCTTCACTGCGAGCGGGAGGA
>DASSCX010000241.1:0-9580 GCA_035697425.1 Pyrinomonadaceae bacterium
TGGGTCTGGCAGGACTAGGCGATCTGGTTCTGACTTGCACGGGCAGTCTCTCGCGTAACCGTTTTGTGGGACAAGAACTGGGGAAGGGACGCTCGCTTGCAGAAATTACGGCGGGAATGCGTGAGGTCGCCGAAGGAGTCAAAACCACGCGAGCATTGAAGCAGTTGGCTAAGCGCGCAGATGTGGAAATGCCTATTGCCGCGGAGGTCTACGCCGTGCTTTATGAAGCCAAGACGGCGCGCGCAGCGGCAATGGCCTTGATGTCCCGACCTCTGCGTGAAGAGTTCTAGAAAGTCAGGTAGTCATAGTGGCAACTTCCAAGGAAGAAAAAGTTCTGGCAGCGAATCGCGCGGCCTTTCACGAGTATCACATTTCGGATAAATACGAAGCTGGGATAGCGTTAACAGGCACCGAAGTGAAGAGTGTGATGGGCGGGCGGGTGCAACTGAAAGAATCGTATGTTGCGGTTCGCGATGGTGAAGCGTGGTTGTTTAATGCGCATATCTCCCCTTATTCTCACGGCAACCGTGAAAACCACGAACCGCTGCGAACCCGCAAGCTGCTTTTGCATAAACGCGAGATTAACCGCTTAGACGACGCGTCGGCCAAGGACGGCATGACACTCGTAGCAACACGTGCCTATTTGAAGAATGGCAGAATCAAAATCGAAGTAGGCGTGGCGCGCGGCAAGAAGCTTTACGACAAACGTGAAACAGAAATGCGGCGCACGGTGGAAAGAGAAACGCGGGCCCAATTAAAGGAACGCAATCGTTAAGAAAAATGGTCGAGGAGCAAACTTACTGATGCAAGTTGAGGCGCGAATTGGTCGTTATCAGGATATTGATGTGCAGGCTATCGCAGTCGCTGTTTTTAAGGACGAGAAAGCTGATGAAGGTTTTTTGAAAGAACTGGACGCCGCTGCTGGTGGAATGGTGAAAGCGGTGATCGATTCAGAAGAGCTTAAGGGAAAAGAAGGCGAAACGGTTTATCTGCACTTGCCTGCGGACGCCAAACTTAAAACCCGCCGGCTGCTGCTGATCGGGGCTGGGGAAAAACAAGAACACCAGGCCGCGCAAGTTTCGATGGTTGCCGGGACCGCAGTTCGTCTGCTGCGCGCAAAAAATGTGAAGTCAATCGGATATGTTTCGCGTGCCGCTGATCTCGATGCAGAAACCTGCGCCTCGGCTGCCGTCGAAGGCGCCGTCATGGCGCTATTTGATTTGGACAAGTATCGAACGGTCGACAAGGAAGCTAAAACAGTCGATCTGTTTGCAGTAATCTCAGCTTCGGATGAAGAGGAGGTTAAGCGCGGCGTTAGACGCGGTCAGGCAATTGGCGAGTCGGTGAACTTTACGCGCGACCTGGCTAACGAGCCTGGGGGCAATTTGACCCCAACCGATATGGCTGAGCGGGCCCGCGCCATGGCAAACGAGTTCGGCCTCAGCGTTGACGTGCTTGACGAGGCGCGCATGCAACAGGAAGGCATGGGATCGCTCTTAAGCGTGTCGCGTGGTTCAGAAGAGCCGGCAAAGTTGATCGTGGTGAAATACACCCCGGCAAAAGCCAGCGGCAAGGATGATGACGAATTACTGGCCTTCGTGGGGAAGGGAATTACGTTCGACTCCGGCGGTATCTCGCTTAAGCCTGGCGAGAACATGGAGTTGATGAAGTACGACATGACCGGTGGTGCCACCGTGCTTGGGGCGATGCGTGCCATCGCCCAGTTGAAACCGGGGGTGCCGGTGCTCGGCGTAGTTCCTTGTTCTGAGAATCTACCTTCAGGCAAAGCGACAAAGCCGGGTGATGTCGTCACAGCGATGACTGGAAAAACGATTGAAGTAATCAATACCGACGCGGAGGGACGTTTGATCCTGGCCGACGCTATTGCCTATGCGAAGAAGCTCGGCGCTACCAAAGTGATCGATATGGCGACACTGACGGGAGCAGTCTCGATCGCACTCGGCGACGTTAATACCGCGGTGCTGGGGACGGATCAAGCTTTAATCGACGAGATCATTGCGGCCGGAAAAGAGGTAGGGGAGAAGTTTTGGCAGTTGCCACTTGATAAAGAGTATTCAAAGCAGATTAAGTCCGACATTGCTGACATCAAGAATGTAGGCGGGCGCAAAGCCGGGACAATAACGGCGGCCGCATTTCTCAAGGAGTTCGCAGACGGCCTTTCGTGGGCTCATCTTGACATCGCCGGCACCGCCTGGGGCGATGAAGCAAAGCCGTATCGCTCTAAGGGTCCGACCGGAGTCGCAGTAAGAACTCTACTGAACATTGTCAGGCGTTTTGAGCGCTCGCGGGTAGAGAACTAAATAGGGCAATGTGGCCGATCGTGGACACAGTTCGACGGCAAGTGTGAACATCCGCTGACGGTAAAACGTGAGTGAGCGTGGCTTTGTTGGGATTCGCTCAAGGCACGGTAGTTGTTAAGGGAAGGGCAATCGCCAGAGGGTGCGGCACACTCACAGAAAAAGTCCTCGCCCCGCCTCGAAGGCCGCTCGAGGAAGCTAAGAGCCGCCCCTCTGGTTCCCCTAGCAATTGCACATTATCCGATTCTACAAAGCTCAAAACTTCCGCCATCTAGGTGAGTAAGTGTTGCCAGCGGTGCTATAATTTCGCTGGTTGGCACGGAGCAACGGTCTCCGCCACCGCCGCCTCTCCTTTTGAGCTTTTGAGGACCTGTAGGTGACGGACTACTACAAGATTTTAGGTGTAAAACGATCGGCTAGCAGCGCCGACATCAAGTCTGCGTATCGCAAACTCGCCCGTCTTAGACATCCCGATATTAATCGCGATTCGGAGAGCGCCGCGCGCGAATTCGCACTTCTATCCAAGGCTTATCACACTCTTAGCGATCCCCAGGAGCGCAGTTACTACGACGACCAACTAAGTTCTGCTGCCAACCGCGGTTACTCGATTCTTCATTCCGAAAACCCTCACGCCCGGCGCGCCCGTAATCTAGCCGTCCAGGCGAAGTGGGATCGCGTGGTCGACGAGGTGCTCGAACACGACAGAAGAGAGAATCGAGAGCGTCAGCGTGCTGTTTTCACTACTGTGTCACTCTTTCTGTCTACGTTCTTTGTCGCGTTGATTAGACCGCAGCTTTGGGGTTTCTTTGACTACGTCGGCCGCGCTGTGGTGGTTACCCTGTTTGTAATTGGCGTTTGGCATCTGGCGACGCGCTTGCGCGAGTATTTCAAGCACTACACCTACATTCCCAAACCCATTCAGGCGAGTTTGATGAGCCAGGAAGAAAAGCCGGAACAGCCCTTCACTCGTTTTTCGGCCTACACCTTCCTGCTGGTCGGTTGGGCGCTTAGCATCGGTGTGGGTCTTTTCATCAACTGGCATACGCGAGACTTCTTCGCCGACTTGACCTTGCTCTACCAGCATCGGGTACAGCATGTCGCGGGAACAGCGTTGCTTCAATCTTCAACTGCTCTCATGGTCCCTGATCTGCTCTTATATCCGCCCATCTTTGTGCTAATTGTCGACAGCATGCACGCGCTTACTTCGCGTATCGATTAGCGGGAACTCTCGTCACGAACTCCATGCTTCCTTCATATCAGTCTCGTGCGGCGTTGCTACTGCTCGTCACCGCGTTCCTGTGTCTCTCGTTCGGTGCGCAAATGGTTAACGCGAGTCTTCAAGGAGACTCAGCCAGGTCGCTGACTCCTTTGCAACTCGAGATCGAGAAGCAGAAAAACCGTCTCAGCTCGGCGGAAATTGAAGATCGACGCGACGCTGTCGCCCGCTTAGGCGCACTTCATCATCCAGAAGCATCTCGAGCCGCAGTCGCTGGACTCAGAGATTCAGCGGCGATTGTCCGTGCGACTGCAGCAGGCGCCGTGCTTTACCTGCCAATGGAGGAAAGCGCCGCTGGCTTGCTGCCACTGCTTAACGACAAGGATGAATTTGTGCGGCAGGAGACTGCTTACGCGTTGGGTAAGACGCGCAGTCGAACGGCGGCCGCATCGCTGGCTGACTTGCTTGTTCGGGAGAAGAAGGATGGAGTTAGAGGTGCCATCGTGGTCGCCCTCGGCGATATTGGCGACGAAACGTCAGTGATCTCGCTCGCGCAAGTCTTGCGACCAGAACTATCCGTGGCAACTTCGAAAAAGCGCAGCAAGAAGAAAGAAAATCTGTTCGTGTTGCGCGCGGCAGCTCACTCGCTGGGACAAATCGGAAGCAGAGCCGGGGTCCCAGCACTGTTAGCCACACTGCAAGATGAACAAGCGGAAAGCGATGTCCGTCGCGAAGCGGCGACGGCGCTGGGTCTGATTGGTGATCGAACAGCCTTACCCGCGCTGAACGGATTACTTAATGCCGACGATCCTTATCTATCGCGCGCCGCTTTCGAGGCCTCACGCCGAATTTTCCTCAACGTGTCCCCGTAAGCCCTGTCCTTGGAAAAGTAAATTGACAGCAAAAAGCGCCGTCCACTGACTCAGTGAACGGCGCTTCGTTATGTTCGGAGAGATGACTTAACCCTCCGTCTTTTCCCCGCGGCTCTGGCTCTTTCGCGCCACCTTTGTTGCCTGGGGAATCGGCAGGCCGACACCTCCAGACAACGACTCCACAGCCTCGGGTAACTCGATGGGCTTTGGCATCTCTTGAATCAAGGCACCGCCCGAGCTCTTCGAGAAGATCAGCTTGTGAGTCTGACCGTCGACATCGACGTGAACCAAATCACCCAGGCCAATCTGACTAGTTGCGACGAGATTCGAGAGCGGGTAAACGAGAAAACGCTCCACAGCCCTTTTCAGATGCCGCGCGCCGTATTTGAAGTCGAGCCCTTCCTTCAGCAGCATATCTTTCGCAGTCTCGGAACATTGGAACACAAACTTGGTTCCCGCCGATTGCATAATCCGATCCTGAACCGACTGCAATTCCAAATCGAGAATCTGTCGCAGGTGATGCTCTTTCAAGGAACGAAAGACTACGACCTTGTCGATACGATTCATGAACTCCGGTGAAAACTTCCGGCGTGCCGATTCAACGGCAGTCCTGTAGATCTTCTGATCCACTTCCGTGTCATTCGGATTCTTAGCACCCTTGGCAGGCGCGAAACCGATGCCGCCGGAAATCAATTCAGACATCTCACGCGCTCCGAGGTTCGACGTCAAAATCACCATCGTGCGCGAGAAATCAACGCGGCGATTGTCACCCAGGGTCAAAGTCGCCTTGTCCAGAATGCCGAGCAGTAGCTGCCAGAGACTGTCGGAAGCTTTTTCGATCTCGTCAAACAGCACGAGCGAAAGTTTCAATTCGTCGGTGTGCATTCGATCGAGGTTTTCCTGCGTCAACATCGGCGATGTTTCACGGTGACCGAGGTATCCCGGAGGCGAACCGATCAGTTTGGCGATTTCATGAGAATGCTGAAACTCCGCGCAGTCGATTTTGACGATGGCATTAGCGTCGCCATAAAGCACCTCCGCGGCTGCTTCGATCACGCGAGTTTTTCCCGAGCCAGTCGGCCCCAGGAACAACATGGTCCCGATCGGTCGATTGGCCGGATTCATACCCGCCAGAAAAATCTGGTAAAGGCCGCTCATGCGCCGGACAGCTCGTTCTTGTCCGACAATGCGGGCCGATAAGCGCTCCTCAAAATCCTGAGCGCGGGGACTCTTCTGTTCTGGATCCAAAAAAACTTTATCCATAGTGTCGTTTGTCGTTTCCATTTCCATTTCAGCGAGCATGATCGTCTTCCTCCGTGGCCGCGTTGAGAGGTCCTTGGCTCCCATTTTTTCGGCCTCTTTGGCCGCGCGCGCTTTACTCATAGCAAGGAACGATCCGCTGACTAAATTGATGCGGGAAATAATTTCCTCGTTCGCTGTAACCAATTGCCGAACGAGACGTTGGCGAAAAACACAATGCTATATATACGACACGGGGCGAATTGTCATCACAAAATATGGTGCAAAGCACAGGAACTAAGGCAATCGCGGTTCAGTGCGAGGCAATTCTCCCCTGACATTTCCTGTCAGGCGGCCACTGACAATTAATGTTTTGTAATTGTTGTTGCAGCGGCGTTGCGGCGAGTTTGCACGTTTTAACGCGTCCACCGACGAAAGGGTTCAAAATGAAAAAGCCCGTCTCCAATCAAGTTTGACGGAGGCGAGCTTTTGGACTTTAGACGGCGTCGTTAGTCGTAGTACTCGAGGCCGAGGTGCGTGATCAAATCCTCACCGCGCAGATGTCGTAAGGTATTCTTCAGTTTCATCAATTGAATAAACACATCGTGCTCGGGATAGAGACCCGGCGCCGACTGTGGCGACTTGAAATAAAAGGACAGCCATTCCTGAATGCCTTTCATGCCGGCGCGTTGCGCCAGATCAAGAAAGAGGGCGAGATCCAGAACAATCGGCGCCGCCAGAATCGAGTCGCGACAGAGGAAGTTAAGCTTAATTTGCATCGGATATCCAAGCCAGCCAAAGATGTCGATGTTGTCCCAGCCTTCTTTGTTATCACCGCGCGGCGGGTAGTAGTTGATGCGCACTACGTGGGAAAAGTCTTTGTAGAGATCGGGATAAACTTCCGGCTGTAGGATGTACTCCAGAACTGACAGCTTCGATTCTTCCTTTGTCTTGAACGATTCAGGATCGTCCAACACCTCACCATCGCGATTTCCCAGGATGTTCGTGGAATACCAGCCGTGCAAACCCAGCATGCGCGCCTTTAGCCCCGGAGCGATGATCGTTTTCATTAGCGTCTGCCCGGTTTTGAAATCCTTGCCACAAATTGCCAGACGATTGTCCTCGGCCAGCTTACGCAAAGCGGGAATGTCGACGGTGAGATTGGGTGCGCCGTTCGCGAAGGGAATGCCGGACTTCAAAGCGGCGTACGCATAAATCATCGACGGTGCGATCGACTTATGATTATCGGTCATCGCCTTTTCAAACGATTCGAGGGTCTTGTGAACTGCGTGTTCCTTGAGGAAGATCTCAGTAGAGGCGGCCCAGATCATCACCACGCGAGAACATTTGTTTTTCCGTTTCCACTCCTCAATCTCAGCGATCAGTTGTTTAGCAAGCGCCATCTTGTTGGCGCCGGTTTTGACGTTCGTGCCGTTGAGGCGTTTGACGTACGACTGGTCAAACACAGCTTTCATGGGCTTTAGCTTTTGCAGCGGTTGTTTTAGTTGCAGCAATAGTTCTTTTTCCAAAACGCCGGCGTGCATCGCGGCTTCGTAAGCGGAGTCTTCAAAGATGTCCCAGGCACCGAAAACGAGATCTTCGAGCTTCGCCAAAGGGACAAAATCCTTAATGAGAGGCACGCGGTTTTCGGTGCGTTTCCCCAGCCGCAGCGTTCCCATCTGCGTGAGACTTCCGACAGGTTCGGCGATCCCTTTCTTGATGGCTTCAACTCCCGCAATGAACGTAGTGCTGACGGCACCGAGCCCCACGAGCAACACTCCCAGTTTTCCTTTCGGTTCGGCGATCGCCACGTCCTTTTCCACAGGCATAGATTTCACTCCTCTTTAGTTGGTTTGGCCGATGATAACCGCGTAGCTGAGGGCAAACGGCAACAATCTTGCTCATTACTGTCGCGATATTGCGGACTTTGCTGAGGCGGCGGGTTCACCGGGCAACAAGGGCATTACGGAAGGCGCGGGGATTTAGGCCGGTTGCCTGGCGAAAAGCCTTGGTGAAGTGACTCGGGCTGGCGTAACCGACCAAAGCGCCGATTTCCCTAACCGAAAGCTCCGGATTGGCCAGTAATAGTTGCGCACGACTAGTGCGAATGGCAGCGAGATAAGCGTGGGGCGTGGCGCCGGTTAACTTTTTGAAGACGCGCGCAAAGTGAAACGGGGAAAGGTAGGAAGCGGCGGCAATTTCTCTTAGGGATAGATCAGCGGCAAGTTGCGCATGCATTAGTTCTACGGAGCGCCGAATTCGACGATCAACAAGACCCGCGCGCGAGAGTTCCAGATCAGGCGAGCGTCGCATGTTGGCGTAGTGGCGCAGCAGGTGCACGATTACCTGTTCGACCAGCGCGCCGATTACGATCTCGCCCCCAGGCCGCCCTTCGTTTAGTTCGTTTGCCAGCGAGTGTCCCCAATCCTGCAAGCGCGAATCTCCTACAACCCGGTCTTGCGCGAACACAACTGTCGCTCCGGCTCCAATCAGGTGCATGCGCACCGCGTGATCGCTGACAAATGTCGGCGCCAGCGAAAGCTGTAGTAACTCGACACCCTTTCCCAAAACGGCGCAGCCACTGGATGGGTTTAGCAGGAGGGACTGTCCCTTCAATAACGCTTCGCTGGCGACAGGGGATTTAAAGCTGAGTGTTCCCTCCAGCAAAAAAACGATTTCGTAGCCACTGCGCGCCTCGCTGGTCCATTCGAATCGTTTTTGGCGCCGGTATGAAACCGAGTACTGCGGACAAACAAAAAACCGGTTGGGTTGGTTTGAGGAGCGACTCACGGCGTCAACTGTACGCGAAAATCTTTTTCGGCTTCAAACGCCGGCTGAGTCACGGGCAGCGAGTAATCTCGCGGGGTTGTTGGTAATCAGCGCATGGATTTCAAGAGCTCGAGCTTTCGCCAGCCAGGCCGGATCGTCGACTGTCCAAACTACTACGCGCTGTTTGAGCTGCAAAGCTTGCTCGATGATACGGCGTCGAGCAAGGGAATGATGCAAGGCGATTTCGTCAGCCCCTACGGCTTGGGCTAAGAGCGCCAGGTTGCGTGGCACGATGGTTTTGGGCCTCGAGAGTCTCGGTTCGAACAAAGCGCCCGTGCGAACCGAGGAGTCGATCACTTTCACTTTCTCCAGTAGAGAAAGATCGAAGCATTCAACAACAACGCGACTGCGAACCGGAGTTTGGCGAATCATTCGTACCACTTCAGCCGCCAGTTCAGGTCCCGCCCCAACTTCTGCCTTCAGTTCCAAATAGAGACGGCCATTGTTCTTTGCGAAAAGCTCAAAGACCTGTTTTAGAAGAGGAACAGGTTCGTCTGCGAACTGCACGGAACCAGCAAACCTGGTTCGGCTTGATTTTCCAAACCAGCTGCCAACATCGGTAGCCTGAAGCTCGTCTGCCGTCAGGTCAGAGACGCGGTGCTTCTGCGATCCTGTCCGTTCAAGCGTGGCATCGTGGACTACGACCGCCACTCCATCCCGAGACAATCTGACGTCAAACTCAATTCCGTCGGCGCCGTCGGCAATCGCGCGGCGAAACGCGGCAAGCGTATTTTCAGGAGCAAGAGCCGAAGCTCCGCGATGGCCGATGATGAGCGGGAGACGGCTCATGAGCAGGGGGTGCTGACGGGAAGGGAAGCTATTGCTGAATAGCGAGCGGCGCGCCGGCGATTCGTCTTCACGCGGTTAGTCTTGTTGAGTCAGGTATTGTTGTCCTGCTGGATTGTGGGTGAACTTTTTCAGTTTGATATCAAATGTGCCGTACTCGCTCTTGATCTTAACGCTGACTGGAATGCGTCGCGCATCGTCGCTAAACCACATGAAGAACTTGCCTCTTCCTTCCAACATTCCTTTTGCTCCAAACAAATCCGCCTCTATCAAAAGGGCGTCGACACGCCCTAAGACAGTTTTAAGACGCTTCTTTTCCA
>DASSCX010000242.1:0-8105 GCA_035697425.1 Pyrinomonadaceae bacterium
CGGGCGTCTCGCCCGCAACGCGCCGTCAGGTGCGAAGTCTTTTCCGACCACTTTTTTAGCGCTTCGCGCTCAGTGCGGGCGAGACGCCCGCGATCCCAAGAACCCGGTTCACTAAGTAACCCTTCAAGGAGACGCATATGAAGAATTTTGCGATTATCACGGCACTCTTTCTGGCCGCATTTGGCGCCATCCTGCTTCCCGCACGCGCACAGAACGCAGAGGATGCGGCGGTGCGCCAGGCAATTGAACATTACTTCCGCGGGCACGCAACCGGACAGGGCGAGCACTTCCGCAAAGTTTTCCATCCGGATGCCAAACTCTTTGCGGTTCGTGACGGAAAGTACTGGCAACTAACCAGCGAGGAATACATCTCACGCGCTCCTGGCAAACCGGCTGCTGACGAAGCGCAAAGGAAGCGCAGCGTTGAGAGCGTAGACATTTCCGGGAATGCGGCGATCGCGAAGGTGGTGCTTGATTATCCGCAAGTGAAGTTTACGGATTACATGTCGCTGCTAAAGATTGACGACCAGTGGATGATCGTGAACAAAACCTTCTACTCGGAACCGAAGGCGAAGCCGTAAGGCAGCTGGCACGAGGCGGAAAGCAGAAAGCATTTTCCATATGTCATTTTTCATTTTTCATTTGGTTTGAACGACTTGATTCCTTATGGAGCGGTGATATGGTTCGTGTCATTTCGTGGTTCGTCTTTTCTACTCCTTCAAAGAGCGAACCACTAACTCACACCAATCAACACGAATAAATCATCATCATTAGAGCCCTTGATCTAGTGAAGAATTGAAAGTGAGGGCCAAAATGAAAAATGAGAAATGAAATGATATATGGAAAATGCTTTCTGCCTACTGCCTTCTGTCTGCCTTCTGCCTACTGACTACTGTCTACTTCTTCCCTCACTGCGCGGCGATGTTGTAGGCAGCCATTTGCGTGGTGTTCCGCACGAACAACTTACCATTCGCAATCGCCGGATAGTTCCAGATCTTCCCTTCCAACGCCGGAAAGCGTGCCACTTCGGTGAACTGATCTGGCGTCGCTTTCACCAGGGCCAACTCTCCTGAATCGCAGGTGACTATCAGATGGCCACTCGCCAGAATTACCTGACCGTAGCCGTAACGCCCGCCTTTCCACTTGCGAGTCCCAGTGTTGACGTCTACGCAGGTCAAAATCCCTTCGTCCAATCCGTACACATGACCCTGATGAAGCACTGAGCTATTAAACTTGTTCTTCATGTTGATGTTTTCCCAGACGGCTTTCGCGGAGAGGTTGTTGCCACTGCCGCTGACCTCAAGCAGTGCTGCACCCTTCCCGTAGCCCGCGGAAATGAATAGACGATTTTTGTCCACCGGGATTGGCTGGGAAACATTGATGCCCATGTCCGTGTCCCAGGGGAAACTCCAAAGCAGGGACCCATCCTCCGGAACTAATCCCAGAATTCGCGACGAACTCACCACCACTATCTGGCGGCGTCCGGCGAGCGTTACCAGCATTGGCGAGACGTATGCCTGCGGATCGCTTTGCGATTTCCAAACTGGGTCGCCCGTCATCTTGTTGTACGCGACGATCGACTTTCCTCCGGGACCGCCCGGCAAAACAATTACCTTGTCGTCGACTATCAATGGCGATGCAGCCATTGCCCACTGAAGATTTGATGCGCCATTCTCCGTGAGAATGTTGCGCCCCCAGACAACAGCTCCTGTCTGCGCATTAAGGCAGCGAAGTTCCCCGGTTGCGCCTAGCGCATAAATACGGCCGTCATCCCACGTAGGCGTTGAGCGTGGGCCGTCACCAGTCGAATCGGTAAATGCACCGTTCCAACCTTGATTCCAAAGCTCGCGCCCGTTGGAAACGTCATAAGCCGTTACCACTTCCTTACTGCGCCGCTGCTCAATCGTGTAGGCACGCCCGTCGGCGACCACAAACGAGGCATAACCGATTCCGACCGGTTGCTTCCAAATCGGAGTCAGGCCATTTGCCGGCCAGCTAGTTAAGACCGCCATCTCATCGTAACGGCCGTCGCGATTGGGACCACGAAAATTCGTCCAGTAGTTTCGGGTTGCATGCGCTGCCGCGGCATCAGTGCTTGTTCCCGGAGCACCTGGCTGGCCCGGCACCGGAGATTGTCCGGCAACTGCGGCTGGTTGTGGCGCGGCCGCGGTGGACACTTGCGCAGCCTCGGCTTGTTGTTGCGCTCGATGTTGTTCGACAGCCGCGTATTGGGCTTCATTGTCACTTGAGGAACGCCACGCCTTGAAGGCCTGGAAGTAAACTCCCGCTAAGATGACGATGCCAACACTCCCTAACACCTTCGCAACGATTGGAGTATTTTTCCGCATCCAGAGCAGCACCAGGCCGACTGGCGGCAGGATTACTGACGCAACGATCAGTCCTATCAGCGAGTGGTACCAGGGCGAAGATTCCTGTGACGCAAACATCTTGAAACTCCTTTGGCAAAGCGTGGACTCGCGAAATCAGGAAGCAAGTCTAACGCATCAGGCGAGAAACGGACGGATGCCATTCGCGCACGACTCCTGGATGGGAAACGTTCCGCCGTCGTCAATTATTAACAATCGGGGTTAGCTGTTCAAAGATTAGACGCAAAAGCCGCCGAAGTTGTTCCCTCCTCAGGTGAATTTAGGCTCTTTCCTCCTAAAACACCGGTGCCATCCGGACCCGAGATCGGAATGGGCTCAATCAAGACGACGAACCACGAAATCACACGGACGAACACGAAGAACCAGCTTTCGTGCAATTTGTGTGACTTCGTGGTTCGGTTTTCTGGGTACGCTTAACGATGCGCCGGTTCTAAACTTTTCTTCCTAATTCCCAATGGCGAACAGATTATTCACGCCACGGATGAAGATTTTGCCGTCCGCAATTGCCGGGGAAGCAAAGACCGGTTCACCCACCGAATTGGTGGCGATGATTTCATGTTTCGGCCCGGCCTTTACGACAAAGGTCTCGCCTTCTTCGCTCGTAATCAGCACCTTGTCTTCATACGCGACCGGCGAAGCGGTGAATCCGATGGCCTTCGGAACGCGGCCCCCTTCGTACGCCACTTTTCCCGTTTTGGCTTCGAGACAAGTTAGCAAACCGTTGCCGGCCATCAGGTAAAGGTACTCGCCATAAAGGATCGGCGAAGGGACGTAGGCCGTGCCTTTGTCGTACGACCATATCAGTTGCTTCGAACCAGTCACGTCCCCGCTGCCTCCGCCGCGTAACGCGAGGGCAATCTTTTTGGGATATCCCGACGTGATCACAACCATGTCATTCGAAACCACGGGCGTGTTAACGGCATTACTCTCGAGGCCCTTGTGACGCCACAGTTCTTTACCTGTCAAAGGATCGTAGGAAACGATGGCTTCCGCTGCACTCGCCACGAGCTCGGTTCGTCCCCTTGCCTTCAGGAGCACGGGCGTGCTCCAAGTCACGTCAACCTTGCGCTTCGCGCGCCAAGCTTCTTTTCCTGTCTTCTTGTCGAATGCCGCGATGAAAGAATTGAAACCGCTTTCGTCGCACTGCATGATCACGAGGTTACCGTAGATGATGGGAGAGACGCCGTAGCCGACGCTCGCCGTGCCGAGCTTGCCGAGGTCTTGTTTCCACATCAGCTTGCCGTTCATATCGTAGGCGTACAGACCTTCGCTGCCGAAGAAAGCAAACACATACTTGCCATCAGTCGCGGGGGTGGAAGAAGCAAAACTCGCTTTCTTGTGGCGGCTGTCGTGCACCGGACCTTCATACGCAACACGCTCCCAGAGGACCTTTCCCGTTTCCCGATCAAGGCAGATAACTTTAAACGTGTGTTTCAGATCTGCGCCGACTGCATCGGGATGGACGAAGTCTGATCCGTCTGACATCTTGTGCGTCACACCCGGTGTCCGGCCCGGAACCGCTTCACCATCAAGCGCTGTTGTCAGAAAAATCTTCTTGCCCCAGACGATGGGCGAGGAATGTCCTCTTCCTTCGATAGGAGTTTTCCATTTGATGTTCTTGGTCGCAGTCCAGCTTGTCGGCAGATTTTTCTCGGTTGAGATTCCCTGCCCCGCCGGGCCGCGCCACTGCGGCCAGTTAGCCCGGGCACTGACTTCGGAGTTCAGCAGCGTCACGCTTGTCAGAGCAATGATGGCAAGAATCAGGATGCGCGCACAGGATGTCATTGGTTTTTCCTTTTCTTCTTATGCTTAAAACGTGGGGAGTTGGACGTAATTTGTTACAGAATGTCGGTCGGCTTGCCCTTAATTAGCGCGAACTGTGTTTATCGGATCGCGGGCGCCCCGCCTGCAATGAGCGCGAAGCGCGAAGAACGATTCCTCTGCCAATCAAATCTGCGCGCCTCCGGCGCGTTGCGGGCGAGACGCCCGCGATCCGAAAGCCACTCAGTTAGTTCCCGGCCTTCGCGACTTTTCCCTTCACGGCGCCCGGCTCAGCGAACGCATAGACGTGATTGATTCCACGCACAATAACCAAACCATCTGAGATAGCCGGGGTCGCCATCATCACCTCCCCTACCGGATTTGTGGAAAGCAGTTCGTACTTGTTTCCCGCCTTCACAACAAAAACGTCGCCGTCTTCACTCGAGAGATAGAGCTTGCCGTCCGACGCTACCGGCGAAGCAGTAAACGCGCCGCCCTTACCGCCGAGTCGTTCCTGATAAATTCGCTCGCCGGTTTTCGCGTTGTAGGCCGTCAATACACCTTGATTCGAACACGTATAGAACAAATCACCATAGACAAGCGGCGTCGGCATGTACGGTCCGCCGCGCGGTTTACTCCAGGCAATAAACTCACTTGAATCTTTGCCATCTTTTAAAGTGATGTCGCCGCTGGCACCGAGCTTAATTGCATAGATCGGTTGAATGGGACGATAGCCACTGGTAACGAAAATGAGGTCGTGGGCCACTATCGGAGTCGGCGTCGTCAGTTCAGAGTTTGGCGTCAGTCGCCAGAGCTCTTTTCCTGTCAACGGATCGTAACCGCGGATAGCCTTCGAGCCATTCGCAATCAACTCCGCGCGGTTCTTCCCCACGTAGACCGTGGGGGTTCCCCACGAAGAGATCTCGTCACGCGAGGTTTTCCAGGCGAGTTTGCCGTTTTTGAGGTAGTAAGCAGCAATATAGGAATCCTTCTGCACGTCAGCCTGAATAATCACCAGGTCGCGGTAGATAACCGGAGAACTACCGTGCTCCCACTGATAGTCCGCATCGTAAAACCAACCCGAATCAAGGACGCCCAGATCCTGCTTCCACAAGAGTTTCCCTTTAAGGTTGTAGGCGTAAAGTCCATGCGAACCAAAGAGCGCAACGAGATACTTGCCATCGGTGACGGGTGTGGAATCAGCGTGGGTTGATTTCGGATGCCGCTTTACGAGTGGGACGCCTTCGTACGCGACGCGTTCCCAAAGGATCTTGCCCGTCTGTTTGTCGAGGGCGTAGACCTTCCAGGTGTGTTTGGGATCATCTTTGACTGGGGCGACATCACCATAAAGTCCATAACGAGTTTCATCTTTAGAGGCACTCGTTACAGCCGTAGTGATAAAGACCTGGCTACCCCAAACAACGGGACTGGAGTGTGCCAGGCCCGGAATCTTTACCTGCCAACGAGTGTTGACGGATTTCGGCGCATCCCACTTGACGGCGGCCGTCGCGCCTTCGACGACTCCGCCCGCGCCCGGTCCGCGGAATTGTGGCCAGTTCTGCGCTTGCGCCACCGTGACGAGAGCTGTAATGAAGATTAGAGAGAGGGTGACTTTTTTCATGATTGGTCTTGGGTTGGGACTTAGGTCTCGGGGCTTAGGTCTTAGGTCTGTGCTGTTTGGTGTTTGTTCTTTGTCTTTGGCTTTGGAATCGGCAATTAGCAATCGGCAATTGGCAATTACTCCACTCGCTTTAGTGCCGTGGTATTTGCCCCTTGCTTCAAATCAAAACCACCAACTTTGCCCTCTACGGGTTTGAAGGTGACGACAATTCCATCGAAGGCTGCCGGCTTAAACGTAACCTTATCGACGGCCATCAAGACAAGTGTTCCCTGATTGGCGGGAGTGGCGAAGAGCTTATTGTCCTTTAACGTAATCGCGACCTCCATTCCCTGTTCGCTCCTGTACTTCCCCACATAGGACTGCAAAGTGGCCGCATCAACTTCAGGTGGGGGTAGCGCGCCGGCTTTCTTCAGGAGATCCACAATCTCAGCATTAGGTTCCGTCGCGCCCGTGGCGGCTACGAGGGCGCTGGTCAGCGTCTCCGCTTTGGCGCCACCGATTTCAAGCGCGACCCGCACCAGCTCCACCTGATTCTGGCGGGTGCCGGTCATTAAGACTTCGCCGCTACCCTCGCGGTCTTTCTCCAACAATGCTCGAACAACTTCAACGTGCTTGTTGTCGAGCGCCCAGGTCATCGCCGTCGCGCCATAGAAGGTGTCTCTCACTTTCACATCAGCGCCGCGCGCCAGCAGCACCTTTACGACATCGACATGCCCACGTTCAGCGGCTTTGAAAAGGGCGGTGGCGCCATATCGAAACTTCGCGTTAACGTCCGCACCTTTATCCAGCAGTGCAGTCACCGCCGCCGCGTCACCCTTGCGGGCCGCTTCCCACATCTGATCGTTAAGCGAAGGGCTGGTAACTTGAGCAATAACTGGAAGTGAGGCAATCAGGAGCGCCAGCGGCGGCATGAATAGCTGTCTTAGCTTCATGAAACTCCTCCACGCTTTTGGGAGTAGAACAACTAGATGGTAAATTCAAAGTGGGTAAAGACGAGAAAGCAAAGAAAACTGAATCACTGCAACGCGAAAGTACGTATTCTACATCTTTAAGGTTGCACCTGTGGCGCATTCTTTCGAGCTCTTTCAGTTTTGATTTTGATCTCCTGACGACAATTTTCCGGACAGAATAAGATGCGATCCAAAATGACTAGACCTGCGTCCATTTATTCGTACCTTTTACTTATTTTATTCGCTGTCCCGGCCCTGGCCAACGACTGGGCTGAGTGGCGCGGGCCGGCGCGTGACGGCATCTCCCTGGAGAAAGGTCTGCCGACAAAATGGTCGCCCACGGGTGACAACCTGGCCTGGAAAGCTCCCTATGGCGGCAGGTCGGCGCCGATCGTTGTCGGCAATCATGTCTATCTGCAAAACACGGCGGGCAAAGGTGAACTCGAACAAGAGCGGGTGATGTGTTTCAACGCCGACACCGGCAAGCTGATTTGGGAACATCGATTCAATGTCTATCTCAGCGACGTCCCCCCGCATCGTGTGGGCTGGGCCTCTCCCGTCGGCGATCCGCAGACGGGAAACGTCTACGTGTTTGGTGTTGGCGGCACGCTATTGGGACTTAACAAAGACGGAAAGGTCCTCTGGGAGCGATCTCTCGGAGAAGACTTTGGACTGCTTACAACGCACGGTGGCCGCACGGTCTCACCGATCATCGATGGCGATTTAGTGATTATTAGTGGCGTGACGTTCCAGTGGGGTCAGCACGGTCGTGGTGCTCATCGTTTCATGGCCTTTGACAAGAAAACGGGCGATACGATGTGGCTCAGCGCTCCCGGCGGTCGTCCCTACGATACGACTTATGCGCCGCCAATCATCGCCAACGTCAACGGCACGAGACTCCTGATTCAGGGCGCCAGTGACGGAGTGACTCACGCAATCAAACCTCAAACCGGTGAACCGGTGTGGAAATATGAAATTAGCAAGCGCGGTTTGAATACCGGCGTGGTCGTACATGGCACAACTGCAATTCTCACTCACAGTGAAGAGAATCTTGACTCCAGCGAAATGGGAATGATGGTGGCTGTAGACACCGGATCAAAAGGTGAAATCAAAAAGGAACAGGCGAAGTGGACGATCTACGGGTGGCAAGGTGGCTTTTCCTCACCAGTGCTCGATGGAGATCGCCTCTACCACATCGACAATGGCGCCAATATCGCCGCATTTGACGTAAATACTGGCAAACAACTCTGGCTGCACAATCTCGGCACAATTCAGAAAGCCTCTCCTGTCTTCGCAGACGGCAAGCTTTATGTCGGGACTGAGAACGGCAAGTTTTTCATTCTCAAACCGAGCGCTACCGGCGTGGAAGTGCTTGATCAGGATCAG
>DASSCX010000243.1:0-6190 GCA_035697425.1 Pyrinomonadaceae bacterium
ACTGCTTAAGCAAAGCACAAGTACTAAGCACAAAGTTACTAAGCTCGTCTTCTTCGTCTTGGCGAACTCTGCGTTCCTTGGCGACTTGGCGGTTTCTTTTAAAAATCCTGGCAAATGGAAGATGAAAAATGGCAAATGACATATGGAAAATGGCTTTTCTTTCCTCCAAGTCACCAAAAACCTCCCCATGCTGTTAATAATTCCTCCTGAGGCTCGTTTATCTAGTGGAAACAACTTCAGGAGGGCATCGTGCCAGCAGCCGTTAGAACCTTGAAACCAGTGCCAAACCCTCCGGGAGAGCTGGAAAACCTCTTCCGAGCACATCACGATCGCGTTTTTCGCACAGCTCATCGCATCACCGGCAGCGCTACGGATGCCGAGGACGTGCTACAGACAGTTTTTCTTCGCTTGCTCAAGGGCGGGGAGAGTTACGACTTCGCCGATTATCCGGAAGCTTATCTTTCCCGCGCGGCCATCAATGCTTCCCTCGATCTCCTGCGCAGCCGCAACCGCTCGCGGGCGGTTGGTCTTGAAGAAGTGAACATGGGAGGGCTCGAGAGCAAGGTCAGAAATCCGGAAGCGCAACATGCCGACCGGGAATTGCAGCTTTTGATACGCCAGGCAGTGGCTCGTTTGGGCGAGACCGCCGGCTCAATGTTTGTGTTGCGTTACTACGAAGGCTACGACAACCAGGAGATAGCGAAGCTTTTGGGAACTTCGCAGATGGTTGTCGGCGTGGTGTTGCACCGCGCACGCACAAAACTACGAAAAGAGATTGGGCACTATCTGGAGAAACATCATGAATAAGAACACAGAATCCATCCTCGACGAAGTAACTGCCAGAATCCGGAACGAACAGATCGAGCCGGCCACGGTCAACGCCGCAGCAGAACGCGTTTGGGCGCGGCTTGCTGCTGAGAATGTAGAACTAAAGAACACAATGACAACTACCGAAACCGAACACATCGAGAGTTGCGCTGACTTTCAGTCGCTCATCCCCGCATATCTCAACAATGAGCTTTCCGAAGCGCGCTCGCTGTTGTTAGTCGATCACACACACGAATGCATTCCCTGCCGCCGGGCAATGAAGGAAGCGCGTACGCGCAGCGTCGCACCGAAGAAAACTGCGGTCGCGCCGCGTCGCTACAGTTTGCAACCCGTCATCCTGCGTTGGGGCATTGCCGCAGCCTTAGTGATTGGTTTTGGCTTGTTGGCGTTGCCGTTCATCCAACGCTATGCGCCATTCGGCGGTGAATTGGAAGCAACGGTGCAGGCTGCTGAAGGCCAGGTTTATCAAATCGCCGACACCACCAGCACTCCGATCATTGCGGGAGAGAAATTAGCGAAGGGCGAGCGTGTCCGCACGGCGAAAGGCGCGCATGCGATGCTGCGCCTGGGCGACGGCACCACAATCGAAATGAGGGATCGATCTGAGCTCTCACTTACCAAGAACGCGCAAGGAACAACAATTCATCTGAATCGCGGCGACATCATGGTGGAAGCTGCACAGCAGAAGAGCGGGTATTTATATGTCGATACAGGCGACTCCCTCGTTTCTGTCACCGGCACGATCTTCTCAGTGGCTAACGGCACCAAAGGTTCGCGCGTTTCGGTTGTAGCCGGCGAGGTGAGTCTAGATCACAAAGGAAATGAGCGTGTAGTGCGCGCCGGGGAACAAGTCACAACCAACCCCAGCATCGAAACGATTCCCGTCAAAGACGATATTTCGTGGAGCCGTAATGCTGCCAATTATGTGCAGACGCTCGCAGCCCTCTCGGGTCTGAGCAAGGAATTGAATAAGGTGCAGCAGCCGGGCGTGCGGAACTCGACGCACCTCCTGGATCTGATGCCCGAGAACACCGTCGTCTATGCGGCACTGCCGAATTTGACCGCGACCATTGCGGAGTCGCATCGAATCATGCAGGAGCGCCTTAACCAGAACCCCGCCCTCCGGCAATGGTACGAGAAGGAACGGTCAGGGCATCGCGGTCCAGGAATGGATCAGGTGATCGGTACGGTGCGCGAGTTTGGCGAGTATCTGGGTGATGAAGTTGCCGTTTCGCTCTCGATGAATGAGAAGGGTGAGCCGGATTCACCGCTCGTGTTAGCTGAGCTGAAGAACTCGGCCGGTTTCCGCCAGGTTCTCGAACAGCAGATTGCAAAATACGGTGGCAATCAACAGGGAAGGCCAAACCTGCAATTTGTCGACGATCCGCTGACCGCGACGGCTGCGGTGCCGGAAGCAGGCAAAAAGAATGACCGGCTTTACGTCTGGATCAATAACAACCTATTCGCCGCCAGTCCGAAGCTCGACCAGTTGCAGGCGTTGGCTGGTGTGACGAAAAACGGCGGTGGCAGTCCGTTCACGCAGACAGCCTTCTACAACCGGATCGCCCAGGTCTACAAAGAAGGCGCCGGCTTAGTGGTCGCAGCGAATCTCGAACTGCTCATTGCGAAAAATAAGTCGGACTTGTCCAAGGGTGCCGATGGCGCCAAGCGTGAAGGGGCGTTGCAGCAGCTCGGCATTCTTAATCTCAAACACTTTGCTCTCGATCAGAAAGAGACTCAGGGCAAAACCCATACGCGTGCGGTGCTTTCGTTCAACGAAGCGCGAGGTATTCCTTCGTGGTTGGCAGAGCCCGGGCCGATGGGGGCACTTGAATACATCTCGCCGGATGCGAATGTGGTTGCCGGTTTCGTTGTGAAGAATCCCGTGTCGCTCGTTGATGACTTGCTGGGCGTAGTGGAAACAGTTTCACCCGACCTGCGCAAGAACCTCGACAAGCTTCAGGCGGAACGTGGGTTTGATATTCGCAGAGATTTTGCCGCACCGCTGGGCGGGGAATTCGCCTTCGCTATCGATGGCCCGATTCTGCCGACGCCTTCCTGGAAGATGGTATTTGAAGTGAACGACCCACAGCATCTCCAAGAGACGCTGGAGCGAGTTGTGACCGAGGTCAACAAAGAAGCGGCGAAGTTTGGCAAGACGGGTCTGGTCTGGGATCGTTCCGAAATCTCCGGACGCACTTACTACACATTGCGCTCGGCTGACTTTGGTGTGGAAGTGAATCTGACCTATGTGAATGGCTACTTGGTGGCTGGTCCCAGCCGCGCTCTGGTTGAGCGTGCCGTGAGATCGCAGGAAGCGGGTTATTCGTTGCTCCGTTCCGCTCGGTTTACTGCCGGATTGCCGGCCGACGGCAACGCGAACTTCTCGGCGCTCTTCTATCACAACCTTGGTCCTTTGGTGCAGCCGTTCGCGGATCGCATCGCGGGTTCCGCAGAAAAGCTGCCCCAAGAGCAGGCTGAGGCTATTAAGAAGATGGCCACTGACATGCCGCCGACTTTGGCTTACGCATATGCCCAGGGCGACAGCATTACTTTCGCGGCAAATACCGAAGGTGGCCCCTTTGGTTTGAGTCCGGCGAGTTTGTTGGGAATGCCCAACGCGCTTGAGATTCAGCATATCTTGTCGAAAGGTATGGGAAAGAATTAACAGTTTCGAGTTTCGGGTTCTGAGTTTCGAGTTAACAGCTCGGAACCCTATTCGAAAAAAGTCTTTCAAGGCGAAAGTTAGGATTCGAAGGAAGGAGTTCGGAAGAAGCTGAGACTTCGGAAGTAGGGACCTGAATTCTCAGTCCGAACTCCTAATTCGAATTAGGTCAACACAAGTAACAAGCAACTCGAAACGCGGAACTCGAAACGCGGAACCCTAAGATGAAACTACTTTCTATATCGCTCGGGTCCTGGCTGCTCGGCCTGGCAGCAATCCTCTTGATCTTCTGCGTTGTCGAAGGTACCAATCTCAGCGCCGCCGACGTTAAAGGCGCGACTGTAATGTCTTTGGTCGTCGCGGCCCTTCTTTTCTCCCTCGCTTATGCTCCCTCTCTCTTCTGGCTAAGGCGCCGCCTTGGTGGCTGCCGCCCCGCTGCCCTCTTTCCGCTCGCCTCAGCGCTCGTGCTCAATGTTCCGGTCTTTCTAATCGGAATCCTGGCAATAGGCAGAACTTTAGCGCCCTCGGAAGCGTTAGCATTCATCGGCGCGTTCATCTTAATGGGTACTGCTTTTGGATTAGGATTCGTTTGGAATTATCAAGACAGAACGATATAAGTAACGAGCAATGGCGACAGCCGAAATTAGGGACTTACCAAAGCTTAACGACCCCAAGAATTTCGCTCCCGTAATCGACCTCAATGATTTGAGTGTTGCTTTCGGCAAACGACAAATTCTGCAAGGCCTCCGGGCTGAACTACGCGGGCGCGCGATCGGTTTGCTTGGTCCCAACGGCGCCGGCAAGACGACCTTAATTCACACCCTGCTCGGCTTTCATCCGCCCTCCTCCGGCACCGCTCATATCTTCGGCAAAGACATTCTTACTGATGCCAAGCAGATCAGGGGATTGATTGGCTACATGCCGGAGCGTGACTCCTTTATCGCGAAGATGAGCGCCGTGCATCTTGTGCGTTTAATGGCAGAACTCTCCGGCTTACCGCCGGAGGCGGCGCTGGAGCGAGCGCACGAGGCGCTCTTTTATGTTGGTCTTGGCGAAGCGCGCTATCGCAATCTTGATACTTACTCGCTGGGAATGAAGCAGCTCGCGAAACTTGCGCAAGCGATCGCACACGGCCCGAAGTTGATCTTTCTTGATGAACCAACCAACGGCCTCGATCCTCCGGCGCGCGCGCGCATGATTCGTTTGATTCGCGAGATTCGCGACAGTGGCCAAGCCAATATCGTCTTGTCTTCACACCTGCTGCGCGACGTCGAAGAGTGTTGTGAAGAGATAGTGATTCTCAAGGAGGGGCGTCTGGTCGTTTACTGCAACCTCGAGGAAGAGCGCAAGTCCAACCGCAAATTCCTCGTGTTGGAAACGCGCGGGGATCAGGCCAAATTTGCCAAAGCGATTGGTGATCTTGGTTGCGAGTACGCGCTCACCGGTGATCACCGCTTGAAGGTCGTCTTACAGGAAAAAGTTGAAGTGCGCGATCTCTATCAGATTGCCGCCGAACAGGAAATGCAGATCAGGCGCTTGAGTTACAAGCGCGACTCGCTCGAGGACATCTTCCTTAAAGCAATGGAGAACGGTCATGGCAGTTTATGATCACAGCTACAAGAATTATGCGGGCCTGCTGACTCCAGAGTGGAGCCGGTTCCTGATAATTCCGCGCCATGCCTTCCGCGACGTCTTTAAGTCGAAACTCTTCACGGCGTTTTTTGCGATCTGTTTCATCCCCTTGCTGGTGGAAGCGATTCTGATTTACCTGCACCACAATGTGAACGCGCTCGCCATCATGCGCATCAACGTGCGCGAGCTGATTCCCATTGACGCCTCATTCTTTCAAACGTTTGTAAATTTGCAGGGCGGCTTCGCTTTCTTTGTGACGCTGCTGGTGGGACCGCCGCTGGTATCGCGTGATTTAAGAAACAACGCCTTGCCGCTTTATCTCTGCCGCCCGTTTTCGCGGACCGAGTACGTTGCCGGCAAAATGTCGGTAGTGCTGATCCTGTTGTCGGCGATGACCTGGGTGCCGCAGTTATTACTGTTTTTGTTTCAGTCGTACCTCGAAGGCGGTCGCTGGTTTATCGATAATCTCTGGATTGCCAGCGCTATCTTCATCGCCAGTTTCGTTTGGATATTGCTGCTGGCGTTGCTGTCGCAGGCAATCTCGGCACTGGTGAAGTGGCGTGTGATTGCGAGCGGCGCGTTGCTGGGTCTGTTCTTCATTCCTTCGGTCTTTGGGGAAGTAGTTAATGTGATCTTCCGCACGCGTTGGGGCAACCTGATTAGTTTGGGCGCCTTAACGAAGAATATCTCCGCGGGACTGTTTGGCACTTTCGAGCGTACGTCGTCATTTATTACTACGGTTGACGGTGAGGTTATCACTCGGGTGGCACTGAGTGAACCGCCGCTCTGGGCATCCTGGGCAGTGCTGTTTTTGGTGTGCACTATTTGCCTGGCGATATTGTCAGCGAAAGTTAAGGCCTACGAGGTCGTGAGCTGAGGGTCCGAACTAAAGACGTAACCGCCAAGACGCCAAGAAGCGCCAAGGACGCAGAGGAAAAAATTACAAGATAAAAGGCAGTTACGGTGGAAACAGATTTTACCAAGCCGGTTTACATTTCTCAGATTTCTTGGCGTTCTTGGCGGTGCTTGGCGACTTGGCGGTAAAACAGATTAATGAGCGAACTC
>DASSCX010000244.1:0-39134 GCA_035697425.1 Pyrinomonadaceae bacterium
GATCGAGATCAATCATGAAACAAATGCCGCCACGAAACTGTGCCAGGTGTTCGACTGCTAAACGCAAACGACGCGGCCCAGTGGGGCCGAGAGACAACCAATCTGAATCTTTCGGGAAGTATTCGTCCGGCAAAGTAGGGCTAAAAGCTTCATAATCAAGGCGAAAGTCTTCGATGTTGATGCGCGACTTGGGCACTCCTGTGCTGCCCCCGGTCTCAAAAGTGTAAACCGGTCGGCCCGCATAACCTTTGGGCACCCAACGCCGCACAGGTCCACCGCGCAGCCACTCGTCCTGAAAGGCTCCCAGCTTTGCTAGGTCATCGTAGGAATGGATTTGGTCGCGGGGATCCCAACTGAGATTGCGGGCGTAGTCCAACCAGAAAGGACAACCGGTGGCAGGGTCGAAGTGCCATTGCACCACTTCGCGCACCCACGCATCCAAAGTTTCGCGTGCTTGCTTGATATTTGCCTGAAGGGCGGTTTCAGCTGTGGACATTTGAATTGGGTTTATGAATCGTCTGACTTGATGTTTCTTTAACGTTAAAATACCAGAGGAGGTTCTGGATTGGCGATTGTCGACTGCCAATTGCGGATTGGTTGGTAACGAACCAAGCATTGGCGGGCAAAGCCGAAAGTCTAGTTTCCGGCCCTGGTGCTATGATAAATCGTATGACTGCTGAGGATTTTCGCGAAGTTATCCACTCGCTGGAGCAGACTCCTTTAGCATTGGCGCGAGTGTTCAACCAACTTTCGCCCGCAGACCTAAAGCTGAAAACTTCTGACGACTTTTCCGCCCTGGAAAATATCTGCCACCTGCGCGACATCGAGATTGAAGGTTACAGCGAACGAATTGTTCGGATTCTAGGAGAGGACAATCCTTCGTTAGCCGATGTCGACGGCGCCCGGTTGGCAATTGAGCGCAACTACAATGAAGCGGACGGAAAGACGGCGCTCGACGCGTTTTGCGCTGCTCGCGGTAAGAACATCGATCTCTTGAAAAACTTGAGCCCGGAACAACTCACGCGAGCAGGAACGCTTGAAGGTGTGGGGATGATTAATCTCGAGACGTTGATGGCCATGATGGTTGAACACGACCAGGGACATGTCGCGGAATTGCTAGCCATTAGGCGGCGAGTCCAACTACGCTCAGAAACCGCCGGGTTTTAGACGCACTATGGTTGCGCCCAACCCGCCGGCCTCAGGCGCGGCATCTGTCCAATCAACTACAAAAGTTGTTTTAGCGAGAATTGAGCGCACGATTGTGCGCTGCACGCCAATTCCTTTGCCGTGAATGATGCGCACTACGGGAAAGCCTGCTTCATGAGTTTGTCGCAAATATTCTTCCACCACGCGCGCAACATCTCGTGGCGGAATTGTGTGCAGATCAATTACGTCGGTAATTTCAATTTCAACTAACGCGGGAAATGGATTGTAGGGATCGATGTTGCCATCCGGATCACGATTGTCCTCGTCCGAAGCATAAGGTGTTTTCCCTTCTGTTACGCTAAACAAACGATGAAGCCAATCAATCAAAGACATAGAGCTATCCAATCGATCCGAATCGCCACCGGCTTTATGTTCGTTACGCTTTTCATTCTCACCGGGCTTCAGCCCGGTGTCTTAAGCCGTCAGGGCGCCGAAACCGTTTAAACGGTTTCCGAAGGTATTCCCAAAACGAATGACCGGGCTAAAGCCACGGTCTGAATGAGACACAAACTTCGTCATGTTCATGAGTACTGTCTTTAAGTGGTGGTTCACTACCGGACCGATCGGCAATCGGAAATCGCCAATCGGCAGTTCATGTTTGACACTCTCGCAGAGCCACTTGTACACTCCGATTCTTTCAAATCCTAAAACAGTAACGCAAACTACGAGTTTGCAAGTGCAATTAGTTCTTGCGCTATCAGAGTACGCAAGCTAACAAACTTGCGCTACCTTACTTCTTATCCGAAAGGAATCTACTCATGGGTGCGCGAAATAAGATCACGGTTGTCGGCGCCGGCAACGTTGGCGCGACGGCTGCCCACTGGCTGGCGGCCAAAGAACTAGGCGACGTCTGCCTCGTCGATATTGTCGAGGGTGTGCCTCAGGGCAAGGCTTTGGATCTGGCACAGGCCGCGCCGATTGAAGGGTATGACGTGCGTCTGAAAGGTTTGAATTCTTACGACGGCACGGAGAATTCTGATGTAGTTATCATTACCGCTGGTCTGCCGCGCAAGCCGGGCATGAGTCGGGATGATTTGTTGAAGACCAACGCTGATATCGTTTCGAAGGTAGTCGATGAAGTTGTCAAACGCTCACCGGAGTCAATCCTGATTGTGGTTTCAAATCCGCTTGACGCGATGTGTCAGGTGGCCTTTCGACGATCGGGTTTTCCAAAACATCGGGTGATCGGTATGGCGGGCGTGCTCGATTCGGCGCGGATGCGCTGCTTCCTCGCCGAGGCCCTTGATGTTTCCGTCGAAAACGTAACGGCCTTTGTCCTCGGTGGCCACGGTGACACGATGGTACCGCTGCCGCGCTTTTCAACCTGTGCAGGGATTCCCATTCCCGAGTTGTTGTCGAAGGATAAGATCGACGCCATCGTCAAACGAACCGCGGGGGGCGGGGCGGAGATTGTGTCGCTGCTGAAAACCGGTTCGGCCTATTACGCGCCGTCCGCTGCCGCAGTAGAAATGACCGAGTCTATCCTTAGGGACAAGAAGAAGATTCTTCCGTGCGCGGCCTATCTTGAAGGCGAGTACGGGATCAATGGGCTCTACGTCGGAGTTCCCTGTAAGTTGGGAGCGAAGGGTCTGGAACAAATAATCCAAATCAATCTCCAGGCAGACGAGCGAATCGCGTTACAAAAGAGTGCGGCGGCGGTTCAGGAGTTGATTAATGTGCTGGGCATCTAAGGAAGTCTAAGGTCTCAAGTCTCAGGTCTCAGGTTCCTTCACCAGCGACGTTTTTGATAAAGCAAGAGGCATCGGTTATCAATCGATGCCTCTTTTGCTCACGGGGCTTTGTTGAGCTCTCCAGATCTTAGATCTGAGACCTGAGATTTGAGACTTAAGACTTAAGACTTGTCAGGGAAGCTTGATGCTATCGCCATCACCGACAACGTTGGTCGGATCGGCGTCATCGGCGGCTCCCATCTGATTATCGAAAACCGTTTCGCCCGTCTTTTCATTCCAGACTTTCAAGCGGAATCTATCGACGCCGCCACCACCTGCGGCCTGACCATCAATGACGGTCAGGATGTATCGATAACCAGGCAGATTGTTGACGGTGCCTGAGCCCTTGAACTGAGTTCTGGCGCCGGAAACTGTTCTGGAATCGTAGCCGAGAGTGCGGAATTCCAGTTTTCCAAGGAGCAGATTGATGAGACTTTCACTTCTGCTGCTCCTTGCAGTTGCCGTCTTGTTATCGAAATCGAAGTTGACCATTCCCATGACCCGCGGATCCAACATAGACGCGGCGCCAGATATTCCGCTGGTTGCGTCTTTGGTTTCGCCGCCAATCGCTGTCCACGAACCTCCCTTCATGCTCCTGGGTATGACGACCGTGCTGGTTTTCACCGTCGTGTTATTCGACGCATCAGTGCAAGTGGTAGTGATCGTATAGATACGACCATTGCCTTTGCCGGCGCGTTCCGCACGTAACTGCACGTGATGATCGTCAAGCACCAGCCAATCAGGTGATGTATCACCATCACCAAGACCATCGACAGGCTCGTTACTGCTGACCGTCAGTACACAAGTGAGCGGACAGTTGTCCGTTGCCGTGTAGTTGACCGCTACCTCCACCATTTGATGATTGGGTGGCCATAGGGTATTGGGATTGGTAGTAGGCGTGCTAACGACAGGCAACTCCGTGTCGTTGACCGTGACGTCGAAATCGCACGTGTCGCTGGTCCCGTCCAGTCTTTGACCCGTAACCACCACCGTGGTGGTGCCAACCGGGAAGAAGGTTCCTGAATTCTGACTGGCGCTCACTGTTCCGCAATTGCCGGTATAAGTCGGAGCTGAGTAGGTAACGATCGCACCGCACTCACCAGCATCATTGGAAACTGAGATGTCAGTCGGGCAAGTGAGAACACAGGCGCCGCTGCAACAGAGGCGAGTGCTCGCGTAGACAGAAAGCGTGTCTATGCGCATTCCGCCACCGGTTGGATTGGTACCGGTATCGTAGGCAGTACGCCATCTGAATTGAGCGTTCTGTCCTTCAGCGGCGGCGGGCAGATTGACCGTGGTGGTTATGAAGCCACCTGAGTTTCCGGTCCAGGCAGCGCGTCCGGTGAGCACGCTGTCAGTAACGACAATCGTGCCGTTATAGCCACCTTCGACGAAGGTGCCTCCAGCGGCCACGATGTCCTGGAAAGCTCCGCCATTGATGCTGATTTCCAGCACACCACCATCAAAATTCGGTTCGGTGATATAGCGGTTTTTGAACGACAGCCTGACGGATGGGTTGGTACCCATTACCGGAGCAAGAGGCACCGCAACGGTGGGTGAAGTCAAACTGTTTTCCGCAGCGGTTGCAACGCCGCCTCCGAAGGCTGAATTCGGTGGGGTGTGGTTAGTCGTGTTTGTAACCCAAGCCGGAGCTGCACCGGTCTGAGCGGTTGTCCAGCCAGCAGGTAGTGCCGGAGCAGTGACTCCGTCAAAATTCTCGGTGAAAGTGGCCGGAGAATCGATGAGCTGGCCAAGTGTGAACGGAATACTCACGTTACCGAGATCCAGATCTCCGTCCTGAAGGTGGAAAGTAAGAGTAATCGTATCGCCGCAGGAAGCATTGTTTGAGAATTGGAAGTTGCCGAAGGCAGTTGCACCGGCAGCGACTACGCCGTAGGAAACTGGCCCCGACGGGAAAGTGACCCCTCCCGTGGGCAGAAGCGTGACAACGAGATTCTCGGTTGGCCCGGGGCCAATGTTGGTCGCCCCAAAACTGACCGTCACGTCTTCACTTGGATCGATTACGCCGTTACCCGGCGCGCAACCTTCAGCTACTATCGTTGTTCCGCCGTTACGCAGTACTGGCAATTGCCGGCCGGGAATTCCGATTTCCCAAATGCCGCGTCCGTGAGTTGCAATACGCAGGTAACGCTGGACGTTGGAAATCTTCACATCAAACACCGCAACGCGCGGTAGACCGGTTCCGAGTGGAGCCCAGTTTGCGCCGCCGTCACTCGAGTGATAGACGCCGATATCAGTGCCGGCATACAGCGAATTCGAGTCCTGCGGGTCCACGGCAATTGAGCTGACTGGAACCGTGGGAATCCCGTTGCTGGAAGGCGTCCAGGTTGGAGCTGGATCATTCAGGTTCGTTGTTTTGAAGATCTGTTGACCGGCAGGCGGTGAGAAGCTCGTGAAACTTATGTAAGCGGTAAACTTGTTGTTGGGATCGATGACCGTCTCGCCAATCGAGTTTCTGGTCAGGTCGACTGGGTTTGGCGCTGGGAAGTTACCGCCGGTGACGTTGGTCATTACGGCGGAGCCAGTAGTGGTTGCGAAGGCTTGCCCGTTGCGCAGGCCTACTAGTCTTACATTGTCGTCTTGCGGCGAAATTCCGATAGATGTGACAACAACTCCCGACCCGGCAGGGGATGATGGAACCAGCGGTCCCTGACTCACCAAGGTCATAGTATCGCCACGATTGGTCGATCGATAGAGGCGATCAGTTCCGAAGTAGAGGGTATTGACGGGACTGCCTGGCCCCTGGTTCATAGGCGCGTAGAACAACACATTGTCGGCGCAGCGGAAGCCGTTATTGCTGGTGGTTCCGGAGCAGCCTCTAAACGTCCAGCCCGAAAGTTGGCCGTCGGCATTTGCCGCTGTGCTACTGGCGCGCTCATAACCGATTTGCGAGTTCGTCTGGTTAAAGAAGGTGTGATACATCAAAACGTTGGTCGTATCCTGAGCATTGTCATCGATCACCGCATAACCACCATCGCCGTCACGACAGTGCGATACCGTTCCATTAGCCGCCCAACAGATAGTGCCGTTGTCCTGGGTGCCTCCCATCAGGAAGTTCCTGTCAAAGGGGTGCACGGCGACACCTTGAAACTGCGTGGCGCTGAAATCGACGTTGTTGAGCGTCTGCCAGGTGTTGCCGTTGTTGGTGGAGCGCCAAATGCCGCCATCGTTGCCGGTGTATACAATCTGCGGGTTAGACGGGGCAATCGCCACGGCATGTCCATCCGCATGCAGCGTAGCGTTATTGCTGACAAAGGTGGTGCCGCCATTAAGCGAGCGCTTCATTACGTTGCTCCCGCAATTGGCAGATGAATTGCCCGCAGCGCCAGCCAGGTGAATGGTCTGATTGTCTGGCGTGACGCCGATTGCGATGTCATAGAAACACTGTCCCCCGCAAAAGCCCGTTGAACCTGCCATTGGGACGGACCAGGTCAAGCCGCCGTCGGTGGAACGCCTTAGCAAACCTGCCTGGGTCGCAGTGCAAGCTGGACCACCCAGGGCGGCCGTCGATTGTTCGCCGGTGGCTGCGTAAAAAGTAAGTCCGTTGGTTGCGTTTCTGGTTACAGTGAGTTCGGCACGCAACCCTGACCCATTTCCCCAGGCAAGCGTGCGTGTAAATGTCGGCGCAGGATCGAGCGCATTCGCAGTTCGATAGATGCCACCGTCACTAGTTACGCCAATCACCGTGGCCAGCAACAGGTTTGGATTGGCCGGATCGATTTCGATGTCAATGGTGCTGCGATCTTGTGTCCCAAGTCCGGTTATTGGAATCTGCTCGAAAGTTGGTGTCGCCGCTTGCGCATTTGTTGAACGGTAAAGTCCGCGGGGCGCCGTGAGCAACGTGCTGGTATTTGGATTTCCACCAACTCCCGAGGCGGTACAGAGAAAGATTGTGTTGTGATCAAGTGGATTGACGAGAATGCGGCCAATAGCGCGGCCGTTAAAGACGTTGCCGCCGACAGCGTTTGTTCGGAATGGGCCACTCAACGTAGGCGTCGCAGAATTCGCGTTTCGAATTATGTAAAGCCCCTTACCGGCGAAGCTGTCGGCTGATTGACCGTTCTCGCCAGTGCCCACGAAAACGATGCTGGAGTCGGTGGGGTCGATCGTAATGGCGCCAACCGCGAGAGTTTCCAGCTGGAATTCAAACAACTTGGTCCAATTTGTTCCGCCATTCGTCGACTTGTAAAGACCGCCTTGCGCGGTGCCAACGTAGACAGTGTCTGGGTCTGTGGGATGTATCGCGATCGAAATCGTTCGTCCGCTTACCGGGACGCGAGTCCCCTGGGTCTGACCTAGCGGTATAGGGTTAGGACCGATGAAAGCCCAGTCAGTAGTATTCACCAATGATCTCACTGAGGCGGCTGCCGGTCGGCTTTTCAACAGCTTTTCTTGCCGCTCCATCTGCAGTATTGCTCTCTCCCGCGCATCTTCAGGGACATCGCCGTCGCGGCCGCGCAGCATATCGAAGTAGTCGCCCCGTGCCCGCAGGTAAGCTTCCTTATCAATCGTTCCGGACATTCCTGGCGGCAGATCTGGATCGTCGTCGTCTTCAGCATCCGGCCGCTCAAGATCGAACTTCGTAACTCCTGGCGCTTTGCCCTTTTCTTGCTTGCCCGTTTTGGCTGAGCTTTCTCTCTTGCCTGCTTGTTTCTGATTCAGCCTGGCTGCGGAGACATTGCCTTTGCCTTTGTCACGCCCAGCGGTGAGGGGCGTAAAGTCCCAGGCAACGGCGATTGACGCGACGGTAAAACACAGAATCAGCATCCATCTGGTAGTGCTAGTCATTGAGTTCTCCTTCGGGCATTGTTTTTGGTAAGGGTGATAATTTGAATGGCGATGGGCGGACGGGTGAAGATGAGACATTCCGCCGTTATTCGCTGAGAGCGAATTAATTTCAGGAAGATCAACTCCGACTTTTAGTGGTTGTAAAACGGTCAGCGCACGATCCGAGCAGTGTTAACCCAGCGAAAAGATGGCTAACCTTCCGGCATGACCTGAAAAAGTGGCTGCAGACTACGGCGTCTGATAGTAGATGTCAAGAACATATTGATTGAGGAGTGAAGGTGATTTTGCAGGGAAGTGCGGCCGCCGAAATCCTCCATGACAAACTAAAAAGCAGACGGAAAATCGATTCGTCGCGAGCCAACAGTGCGATCGACGCTCAGAGTTTGCTTCTGTCGATCCGGGAAGGTGAACGACATCGCGAAGCCGTCGCCCCGTCGTTCCATGCGTGCGTTGACGCCGAGATAATCGAATGAGTCGTGATCGAAATCACCCTGGACCGTGGCCGGCTTCGCTTCCTGCGTCATGCGGCTATGAAAAGTTCGCGCCCAGGATTGGTAATGACCTTCGTGGCAGGAGCGGCAATCTCCAGACTTGAGATAATTTTCGTCGGCGCGGCCGGCACGAATGCCCTGGTAGGTGGGCCTCGAGTACAAGGCGTAGACAATGACGCCTGTGACGAACAAAATTGCCGCCGACCCGATGGCGAAAAACCTCCGGAGCGTCATGCTAAACTCCGCTCCCAGTTCGACTTAGAATTAAACTGTTGACTGAAATTCCGCGGCCAACCTAATATATCTTACCAATGGCAGGGCCGGATCCTCGGCCGCATCTGCCGCAGTTCTTGACCTTTAGTCTTTACCTCCCTTCGAGTCAAAAGACGACAGCGACAGCTTGAAGCTGACTGTATCTTCACAACCCCTGATAGGAAGGATCTGATGAGTGCGCAACCTGAAACCTGGCGTGTGAGCACTGTGGAAGGCGTTTTCGAAGCAGACCTCGAAACGCTGCGACAGTGGATTCTCGAAGGCTGTGTTCAGCCTACTGACAAAGTCACGAAAGGCAATATGAACTGGATCGATGCCGGCAAGGCGCCGCTGCTTCGGGCAGCCTTTGCCGGTGAGAGAGTTCCGATCGCGACCGCAACTGCCCCGGCATTAGTCGAGGGGTTTCCGGAACTGGCCGTGGCAGCGACGCCAGTTAGTGAATTTCCGATGGAGGTCCTTTCTCCCTCCGTCGCAGCCGCTGATTTCGTCCCTGCTGCCCTCGCGGATCAGGACACCTCGACGGATGTTTGTCATAAGCATCCTCAGCTTGCGACGAAGTATGTCTGCTGGTCCTGTGTCAAAGGCTTCTGCGAAGAGTGTGCGCGATTTGTTAGCGGCAGCAAGATTCCACTGTGCGGCGTTTGCGGTGATCTGTGCAAAGTTTATGAGGCTGAACGGCGCCAAGTCCAACGTGAACAGTTTCAGGATTCGGGGTTTGGCTTCGCCGACTTTGCGCGAGCGCTTCGTTATCCGTTGCAACACAAAGTCGCCTTATGTTTCGGAGCTGGTCTTTACGGCTTGATGTTGATGGCTGGTTTCCGGGGAAGGATTGTCGCGTCGGTCATGATGTTTGGTTGCATCTCACATGTGATCAGCAACGTCGCCTGGGGCCGTCTACATAAGAGCTTCATGCCTGACTTCAGCGAATTTTCCGTTTGGGATGATGTCGCGGTTCCGGTTGCCCTGGGCCTGGGAATCACGATTGTGACCTGGGGTCCCGCCATCGTGCTGATCCTGGCTTTGATTTTTGGGGTGGTAAGTTCCGGCTTCTCGCCGGCAAGCGCGCTGCAACCCCAGTCGGCAGCAAATTCAGAGCAACTGAACGAAAATGATCTAGACACGCTGCTTGACCCCAATGCGGATCCGACGAAACAAGCGGAGGCAAGCAAGAAGTTAGATCAACTCCGACCCGGCCATGAGATCAGCAGGGAAGCAGAGCGATCGAAGGAACAGCTCAACGATCCGACAGCCGACTTGAAGATGTTGTTTGGCTATCTACGCGCGCCCATTATGCTGGTGCTCTTGCTGCTGCTGGCGGTTGGATGGGGCATTTTCTACTACCCGATGGCCCTCGCAGTCGCGGGCTACACACAGAGTTTTGGTTCAGTTATCAACCCACTCGTCGGACTCGACACGATCAAGCGGATGGGAGCTACTTACTTCAAAGCTTTTGGCCTGGTGTTAATGGTTCAAGTGGTGGGTGGGATAATCGGAATCATCGTGGCCATCATCTTGTCGCCCTTCGCTTTGCCCTTTGTGGGTAATCTGCCGGCGATGTTTGTCGATGGCTCGCTGACTTTTTATTGCAACTTAGTTATTGCTTGCGTGTTGGGACTGTCGCTCTTCAAATGCGCTGACCGCCTCGGGATTGACGTGGACTGATGGGGATTGGCGATTGGGGATTGTCGATTGCGGATTGGGTCGACTGAGTGAGTTGAGCGATACACCCCACGCGTAGACAGTTTGTTCTCAACTAGTAGACAGTCTGTTCGTTGATTAGAGACCAATTGGCAATTGGCAATCGCCAATCGTCAATTGGAAATCTATTTTCTGAGCCAACCTAACAGTCCGTGGATCACTGTCTCGCGGTTCTCTTCATAGATCGCGCGCGTGAGCGGAATATTCATGGGGCAGGCTTTCACGCAGTTCTGCGCGTTTCCGCAATTGGTGATGCCATCTTCGCCCATCAACGCCTCCAGTCTTTCATCGCGGTTCATCTTCCCACTGGGATGCATATTGAAGAGACGGACCTGAGCGATTGCTTGCGGCCCAATATACTGATCGCCATCGTATTGCGGACAGGCTTCCAGGCAGCAACCACACGTCATGCAACGGGAGTAGGCGTAGCGCTCCTGCACGTCGTCCTGATCCATGCGCGGTCCGGGCCCGAGATCATGAGTGCCGTCCAGTTCGACCCAGGCGTGAACCCGTTTCAAGTGCTCAAACATCTGCGATCGATCAACGATCAGATCCCGCACCGTGGGGAACTTTGACATCGGTTCGAGCTTGATTGGCAACTCCAGATTATCCACAAGTGCGGAACAAGACTGCCGCACGCGACCATTGATCACCATCGTGCAGATTCCGCAAACCTGCTCCAGACAGTTCATGCTCCAGACCGGCGGCGTCGTGGCATTACCTTCCTTGGTCACCGGATTCTTTTGAATCTCCATCAGGCAGGAAATGATGTTTAGATTCGGCCGGTAAGGAATTTCAAACTGCTCCCAATAGGCCGGTGCATCCGGATTGGGCCGGCGCCTGATGTGTAACTCGACAGTTTTTGGCGGAACGCGTCTGGGCTTTGCGGGTTGTGGATGTGCCGACATGGTTGCAGTCTCAGGCCTTGGCTGTTTCTTTCTTGGCTTTGCTGTAGTCGCGTTTGCGCGGAGTAATTAGCGAGACGTCAACCGGTTCGTAGGAAATCACTGGCCCCTCGCCCGAAAACTCAGCAATCGTTGTTTTCAAAAACTGCTCGTCATCGCGATCAGGAAACTCCGGTTTGAAGTGAGCGCCCCGCGATTCGTTCCGATTGAGCGCGCCCAAAGTGATCACGCGCGCCAGCTCAAGCATGTTATCGAGATGCCGGGCATGTGGCAGCGCCATTGTCGCCCAGAGGTTTGAGTCGTTAATCGAGATCCGTTTGTAGCGATCCATTAGCTCCAGCAGCTTTTGATCGGTGGCTTTAAGTTTCTCGTTGTAGCGCACGACCGTTACGTTGTCGGTCATCCACTTGCCCATCTCCTGATGGAGTATGTACTGGTTCTCGTTACCACTCTGCTTGATCAGCGAGTCATTAATCTCCTGCTGACGTTTAAGCTCCCCGTCATAGATTGCCGAACCGTCAGCGCCGTTTCGCTCGACATTCTGGGCCCACTCGATGGCCGCGGGGGCCGCGACAAACCCGCCAAACACACAACTGACGAGCGAGTTTGCGCCCAGTCGATTGGCGCCGTGAATTGAATAGTCGCATTCTCCCGCCGCGAGTAGACCGGAAATGTTTGTGCGCTGATTGAAGTCGACCCACAAACCGCCCATAGAATAATGCACCCCGGGGAAGATGCGCATTGGCACATGCCGGGGATCGTCGCCGACAAACATTTCGTAGATTTCCAGGATCGCGCCGAGCTTGCGGTCAAGGGTCTCTGCCGGGATGTGCGTCAGATCCAAATAGACTTGATTGGCGCCGCCTACACCTTTGCCTTCGATACAAATCTGAAAAATTTCGCGGGTCGCAATGTCGCGCGGTACAAGATTGCCGTAGGCCGGGTACTTCTCTTCGAGGAAATAGAGGCGCTCTTTCTCCGGAATCGTGGAAGGCGATCTGACGTCGCCGGGTTGGCGCGGTACCCAGACGCGACCACCTTCGCCGCGGGCCGACTCGGACATCAATCGCAGTTTGTCTTCGCCCGGAATTGAGGTGGGGTGTACTTGGATAAACTCGCCGTTCGCATACTTCGCGCCCTGTTGATAGCAGGCGCCGACGCCACTCCCCGTGCAGACCATCGAGTTTGTCGACTTGCCGAAAATCAAACCCGGCCCCCCGGTGGCCATGATCACGGCATCGGCAGGGAAAGCCCTGAGCTCCAGTGTCTGAAGATCCATCGCCACCAATCCGCGGCAGACTTGATGATCGTCGAGCACGAGCGAAAGCATTTCCCAATGCTCAAACTTTCGCACTTTTCCATCGACTTCAAAGCGGCGTACCTGTTCATCGAGGGCGTAGAGTAATTGTTGGCCAGTTGAAGCTCCGGCAAATGCGGTGCGGTGATGTTTGGTGCCGCCGAAGCGGCGAAAGTCGAGCAATCCTTCTTGCGTCCGCGAGAAGGGCACACCCATGCGATCGAAAAGATAAATGATCGAAGGCGCCATCTCGCACATCGCTTTTGCCGGTGGTTGATTGGCGAGAAAGTCGCCGCCGTAAACCGTGTCGTCGAAATGCTCCCAAGTGGAGTCGCCTTCGCCCTTGGTATTGACGGCACCGTTGATGCCACCTTGCGCACAGACTGAATGCGAGCGTTTCACCGGGACAACCGAGAAGAGGTCGACGTTGTGACCAGCTTCGGCAATCTTCATCGCCGCGGCCAGTCCCGCAAGCCCACCGCCCACGATCGCGATACTGATTCCGTTACTTGCCATCGTTTACAGAAGTCCTCCCAACAAGCCGCCCGGACGTATAAACGCTATTGCGGCGTTGATTCCCACCAGCAAGAGCACTACACCGAATGCGATGCATGCATACCCGGTTAGACGCTGTGCGCGTTCGCCGATGGCAAGCCCCCAGTCAACGGCGAAGAGCCAGATGCCATTCGCAAAGTGCCAAACAGTGGCGGTAATTCCAATCAGGTAGATGATGAAAATCGGCACAATACGAAACTCACCAGAGACGATATCGAAAGCGAGATCGGGACGATGAGCGACCGAAATAGTATTAAGTCTCGGGATCATGCCAAAGCGGAAATTGAGTACATGGAAAGCAATAAAGAAGAACAGCACGATCCCGGTGATTCTTTGAATCAAGTAAAACCAGTTGCGCGGGTAGGGATAGTTTAGATTGTTCGGGCGCGCCTCCATGGTGATTACAAGACCGTAAACGGCGTGGTAAATCAGCGGAATAAAGATGCCACCGATCTCCACAAATAGGATGTACGGAATTGCTTGGAGGTCTTTAACGGCGTCGTTGAAAGGGGCGGCACCGCCAAGTGCCTTTGAATTCGTATAAAAATGTTCCAGTAGAAAGAGGCCGAGAGGAACTATTCCCGATAACTGATGCAGCTTGCGCAAGACAAATGTCCTGCTCAATTGAATCGCCAAGAACGCACTCCTTTGCCGCAAAGCTTCGGCATCGAAGCCGGCGGTCTTGAATCAGGCGGGTTGTATAAGAGATTGCCCAGAACGATTGAATTATAAGGAAGCAGTGAGGAAATTCAAAATTGCCGATTGCCAATTGGCGATTGCCGATTGGAAAAAGGATGGATGCCAAGATGAAAGAAGAATAGAGAAGGCAGGGTAAACGATCATCAATTGGCAATCGGCAATCGGCAATCGACAATCGGCAATAGTCTCAGTTGACTAGCTGAAGCTCTTCTTGCACCGGGCTATCCTCAACCATGATCATCATTGCCACGGCGCTGTGTTTCCGAACAAACAAAGTGGCGGCTTCCGTCGTGAGCGGTCTGGAGAAGATGTAGCCCTGTCCGTAACCGCAGCCCATCGCTTTTAGTTGTGCGAGCTGATCTTCGGTCTCAATTCCCTCGGCTACTACTGACATTCCGAGGTTGTTTGCCAGTGTATTAATGGTCTTAACGACTTCGCAGTTCTCGCCGTTGGCGCCCATCCGGCCGATGAACGAGCGATCGATTTTCAACGTCTTCACCGGAAATCGATGCAAGTAACTGAGCGAAGAGTAGCCAGTGCCGAAATCATCGATGCTCAGTTGTACACCCAGCGTGCAGAGCTGGCTCAACATGTTGCGCGCCACTTCAGCGTTTTCCATCACCACTGATTCTGTTATCTCCAGCTTCAGGTACTGAGGGTCGAGTCCTGTTTCGAGCAAGATTTCTTTTATCTGACTAACCAGATCGGGTTGGGCGAACTGTTTAGCGGAAAGATTCACGGCTACGGTTAACGATTCGAGTCCGGGTCTTGATTGCCATTCGCGCAACTGGCGGCACGATTCACGCAACACTAGAATTCCAATGTCGACGATTAGGCCCGTTTCTTCGGCGATGCCGATAAATTCGTCCGGCGCAACCAGGCCGCGCTCGGGGTGATACCAGCGCACCAGTGCTTCAAAGCCTGAGACCTCGTCGGTGTCGAGCTTTACGATGGGTTGATAATAAACCTTGAATTCGTGGCGTTCGATCGCACGGCGCAGGTCGTTCTCGAGTTGCAGAAGCGCTACCGCATGTGAGTGCATCGACGAGTCGAAGACCTGAAAACGAGCCTTCCCGCTTTCTTTCGCGCGATACATAGCAGTATCGGCATCACGCAAGACGTTTTCAGGATCTTCATAACCTGTATTGCTCAAGGTGATTCCGATGCTGGTCGTGACGAATACTTCGTGGCCGTTGAGCGAAAAAGGACGAGTTAACGCCTGTTGAATCCTTTCAGCAACGAGGATGGCCTCATCCACACTTTCCAGACCGTCCAAAAGGATCGCGAATTCATCTCCGCCCAAACGAGCCACCGTATCCATCGGGCGCATGCAGTCTTCGAGACAGCGCGCGGTCGCCACTAATAGTTGATCCCCGGCAATGTGACCCAGGCTGTCATTGATGTTTTTGAAGCGATCGAGGTCCAGAAACAGCACCGCGAAAAACTGTTCGTCGCGCGAGCGGGGTCGTTCAATTGCAAGTTTGATATGTTCGGTTAGCAACGCGCGGTTAGGCAGATTTGTCAGCTCATCATGGAAAGCGGCATGACGAAAATGGTCTTTACTCTCCTGCAGCGCTTTACTGATGCGATCCTGCTCGGCGATGTGGCGGCTTAGTTCCTCAATGTGTCTTTCCGCCTGTTCCGCGCGAGTTCTTTCTGCCTCGGCGCGGGCGTGTTCTGCATTCTCAGCCTGAACCGAAGTGACGCGCAGGTCTTCGAGGTATTTGTAGTAAGTGAAGTAGACGATTCCGATTACGGGAATCGCGGCGATCACCGCATAGAATCCCCAGGTGTTAATAAGGAAGAGAATCAACCCCGCCGCGACTGCGCCTGCGAAATAAGTGATCGAAGTCCAAAGATAATGCTTGTGCCAGGTGTGCCATAGCGGTTGTTCCGTTTTGAATGCCAGACCCACCGCCACTATTCCGGTATTGCTTAAATATTGCGCGAGCGCCATCAGGCAAAGTGCAAAGACGATCTTGTCGTTCGCTCTAAGTTGAGCATGGCTGCCGAAAGCCGTTGCCAGGATTGAGACTGTGAAGAAGGTGGAACAAGCCATCACCGCAGCATTGAAAAGGAAAGTCACCGGCTTCTTGCTGATACGGTATCCGGAGCAAAATCCTTCGGCGCTCGCCAGCAACACGGCGGCGGGTCCGCCATAGAGCAGGATCGCCAGGAAGATAAACGTGTCGGAGACTGTGATATTGGTGTTTACTCGTGGAATCTGAACCGCGAGACGGGAACTGATAATTACCGTCATCGTTGCCAGCAGCAGGAAGCGCCAGTCGATGTCACTGGTAACGAGGTTAAAGGCAGAGAAGCAACAAAGCAGCGCGCCGATAAACACGACGGCCCACTTGTATGGCTTGGTGTATTTTTCCTTTGCCAGTTGCATTTGTTTCTACACCGCAGGTTTGGAGCTGGGAGTGGAGTTGTCCAAGTAGATTGAATCGTAACGACAGACCAGTTCGTAACCGGCCCGTTTATAAAAACGCTGCGTCCCCGTGGCCTTCTCGTTCACCGTAAGGCAAATTGTTTCCGTCCGTTCAAGCAGAAAAGCAGCGAGTTGAGAAATGCCGCGCAGGCCATATCCTTGAAAGCGATGATCAGGATGGACGTAGACGCCTTCGAGATAAATTGCCTGTGGAGTTTCGGCAACAACATCGGTCTTGTAGAGCAGGCGTTGGTTTTCAAACCAGACCCAGATGCGGCCCTTAGCGATCCGTCGAGCAGCGCGTTCGCGAAAACCCTGCGGGTCGCGCGCAAGGGGATTGATGCCACTCTCGTCGCAAGCCATGGAAGCGTTAACGTTGACGATGTATTCCAGGTCGGCAATGGTCGCGGGACGTAATCCGGAAACTGCGGCGATCTGCGGCGGAATCTCTTTCAGCTGCAAGAGCAGCTCACCACAGAACAGGCGGGCTTTGTGCTCGCCGCCGTTATAGTATTTCCAGAATGAAGCAATCTTTTGTTGCTCGCCACGGATCAGATGACCAGGCGAGTGGGTCCGGGCCAGTTGGGCAAACGCTTTGATGCATTCCGTGCTTTCGGTTTCGATTAAAGTTGCATGACCCAGCAGGGCAACACCTTCAAGAGCGCCGCCGTTGCTGCGGCAGCCATAGAATGAACCGCGATTGAGATTGCTAACGACGCCGTTATCGCGGATGAGACTTGCCATAAAAACGGTATGGAGGGGACGAGCGGCTAGAAAGTCGAGGACTTCAGGTGCTTCAACGTCAGCGAGTGGTTGTGCACGGCGCGGCCCGCAGTTGGAACCGGGCTTCGTGAAACCTGCTGAAACTTCTTGTCGCATTGAGGCCATGAAATCGATCCTGCTACCGCACCTGATTCGAAGCTCTACTCCCCGAGGGTTGCAGCCTGCTTGCACGCGGCGTTAGTAACGGCAATCGACCCGGCTGCCTGACAGCAGGCTTTGAAAAAGATTCTTCCCAGGGCTTGCGCGGGGCCACTTGGTTCTGTTCGGGCAAAAGAACATTCCCGCGCTGCTGATTTTGGCAACGACTGTGCCGTCGAGAGGACCACCAAACCGCCACCTTTTGCAGGTGTTTTCGCGAATATCTGCCGCAGAGCGGTGACCGCTTCGGTCAGCTTGAAAGGGCTGAATAGGTCAGGTTGAAGTGATTGGCTGACGGGCCAGATTGGGGTTCGAGGACAACGCTTTCATTCATGTTAGATAGGGAACTCACAAGTTACTCGCTGCTAGAAGTTGCGGCACTGATTAGTCGCAAGGAAGCTTCGCCGCTTGAAGTAGTTAACGCCTACCTCAAACGCATCGATCGACTTAATGGCCAGCTCAATGCAATCGTCACTATCGCGCCGGATGTGGAGGAACAGGCCCGGCGAGCGGAAGCGTTAATGGCAGGCGGCGAAGCAATCGGTCCGCTGCATGGTGTGCCGCTTACCATTAAAGACACGATTGCCACCGCGGGGATCCGCACGACGAGTGGCTCACAAATCAGAAAGGACTTCATTCCCACTGCTGATGCTATCGCGGTCGCCCGCCTGAAAGCAGCAGGCGCGATCATTCTCGGCAAGACCAACACGCCCGAAATGGCAATTCCTTACGAGACTGACAATCCGGTCTTCGGTCGGACTAATAATCCGTACGATGAGCGACTAACTCCGGGTGGCTCAAGTGGTGGTGAAGCAGCCGCGATCGCTGCCTGTCTGTCTCCGGGAGGAGTTGGCAGTGATTTGTCAGGATCGATTCGCGTGCCGGCACATTTCTGCGGCATCGTAGGTTTGAAGCCGACCAGCGGTCGCATACCCATGGACGGCCACGTCCCGAGTCCGCGAGGCACACGGGCCGGTGGCGCTTGCCTGGGCCCGATGGCTCGCACAGTTGCGGATGTTTCCCTCTTGTTTCGAGTGTTGGCAGGAATTGAAAGTGAAAATCCGTCACACTCGCAAGAGGTTAATGTATCGGCAGTTTGCTGGTACGACTTCGATGGTGTGACGGCGGTCTCGAGTGAGACGAGGATGGCGGTTCGCGCTGCGGTAGAGGCACTCGAGAAAGCCGGACTGCGATGTTTCGCAAAGCGGCCCACGGCTGTTGCCGCCGGATCTCGTTTATGGGTCGAGCTGTTTGCCGCTGCATCAGCCAATGATCTACGTGAGTTCTATTTAGGTTCCGAGGATCTCGCTGGGCCCGTTGCGCGTAGAGTACTAAACACTGCCAGAACCGAACCACGACCAGGAGAGTTGGAGAAAACTCTTCAAGAGCGAGACCGGTTGCGAGACGAGCTGTTGGCGCTAATGGAGTCGACGCCTTTGATTGTGGCGCCGGTTGGCGCCACCACCGCCTTTCCGCATCACGCCAGCAGAGTTTCAATTGACGGTGAATCGGTCAGCGTGTTCCGGGCGTTTTGTTACGCGCAGACTTTTAATGTATTCGATCTGCCCGCAGTGGTAGTGCGAGCGGGGAGCACTGCGGCTGGGTTGCCAGTTGGAGTTCAGATCGTCGGCCGGCCATTTGAAGAGGAAAGAGTGCTGAACGCGGCTGCGATCATTGAAGAGGCACTTGGCGCATCGAAGCCTAAACGTTACGAACCTTAGACTGAGTTTGGCAATTGGCACTCGGCAATCGCCAATCCGCATTCCCAAGCCCACCCGTTACAGCGTCGCCCAGCTGGGGTGGTCTTTCCCGGTTTCGATCCGATATAGTTCCCGCAAAAGTTCTGCTTTGCGACGCCAACTTACTGTCGTGTCTATAGGAGTCAAAATATGGAGCCCCTTTCCGGTATTCTCGCCTTCTTCTTCTTCGGCTTTATAGCGATTGTCCTGCTTGTCATTGCGGTGAAGACGATCCGCATCGTTCCCCAGGCAACTGTGATGCTGGTCGAGCGGCTAGGTCGCTTCGATAAGATTGCCAGTAGTGGCTTAAACATTCTGATTCCGTTTCTCGATCGACCTCGCGCCTATTATTGGACGAATAGTCGCCCCGGTTTGACCTCAATTGATTTACGCGAGCAGTACATCGATTTGCCGCCGCAACCAGTGATCACGCGCGACAACGTAACCATCCACGTGGATTCCGTCGTTTACTGGCAGGTGATCGATCCGGTCAAGGCGATCTATGAGATGAATGATCTGGTGGGTGGCATCGTGCAGTTAACAATCACGGGCATGCGCTCGGTGATGGGTGAAATGGATCTTGATCACACTCTTTCCTCGCGCGATGCAATCAATTCGAAACTACGAATCATTCTCGACGAAGCGACCGACAAATGGGGAGTTAAAGTCACACGCGTTGACGTCAAGAACATCAATCCTCCCGAAGATGTGCGCATCACGATGGAAAAGCAGATGACCGCTGAGCGCAACCGGCGCGCCCTCGTATTGCAGGCCGAGGGCGAGCGTCAGGCGGCTGTTACGCGCGCCGAAGGTGAGAAGACTGCGGCTGTTACTCGTGCCGAGGGCGAAAAACAGTCAGCGATTTTGCAGGCGGAAGGTGCTGCCCAGGCTCGCTTGCGCAACGCCGAAGCTGAGTCGGAGGCTATTAAGCGAATCGCCAATGCCATCGGTACCGGTGATCCGGCACAATATCTAATTACCTCGCGCTACATTGAAAGTCTGCGCGACATGACGCGCACTAACAACTCCAAAGTAATTTTCATGCCGGTTGAAACCTCGGCCATGCTCTCCAGCATCGGTGCCATCAAAGAAGTCTTATCGCAGGTTGGTGAAAAAGGCGAAGACCAACCGAAGCCCCGGCAACTGCCTTAATGTCGCAGCGCGTGCTTCGAAATTGTCGTGTATCTTGATCCCTCGCTGCTGAGCTCACTGCGAATAAGCAAGACTTCCATCACGCTGATTTCCTCTGCTACAAATTGAAGGTTCTCATGAGTGCGAGCGATTTCGCGCGCTCCTTGTTGGGCGCGTATGCGCGCCAGCGTCAGATGCGGATGAAAAGGCCGCGCCTCTCTGGCAAATCCTTCTTGCTCGCATTCAGCTTCGAGTTGCGTGTGCAACTTCGTGAGTAGTCCCTCAGTATCCGACACGCCAATCCACAACACTCGCGGTTCCCGGGGGCGCGGAAAGACTCCGCTCCCAGAAATGAGAATTGGAAACGAGGGAATGCCCCTAACTGCCCGCGATATTGCGGCGTCGAACTTCCCGACCAAGTGCGGCGGTCTTTCCCCTAGAAACTTTAGTGTGAGATGAAGGTTGGATTCTCGACTCCAAGTTGCCCGAGCGTCCGGCACCAGGGCGCGCAGCCTGTCGATATGGGAAAGCAAACGCCTGCGAGTTTGCTGTGGTAGTTCAAGCGCACAGAAAACCCGCCAACTTTCTGGATTCGAATCACGCTTTATCCGCGGTTGTGTCACAGCGTCTCCCTCGCTGATTGGGCCTATCGTCAGCTAGCCGGAAGGCAAACGACCAAAAACTGATCCGAATTTTTGGAGCATTCCGCGAATTTTGGATATACTATTGGCATCCATTCAGGGATCAGCGACGAGCTTCAAAGGCTGATCCCATCAAGTCCTAAGTTAAAGGGCAATCGATGGTTGCCGCTCGGTCGGGCGAACAGATGGAACGCTATCTGCATTGTTTCAGCTTAAAGATTTTCCCGCTTTACAGTTAATCGGCCGGTTCTTATTTTTTGACTTCTCAAGTTTTGGGTCGCCCGCGGCGATCGTCGGTATGGGATCCCATCCTCTATGAGTTTCTTTCAACTCTCCAAACGTTCAACCAACCCACGGAGGTGCCATGAAAAAGCTTTCGCTGTTTAAAGGCTTCGCAGGATCTTTTCTTTTCTCACTTGCGCTGTCGCTGGTTCTTGTCGGCGTAGCGCAGGCTCAATCGGGAAGAGCCACAGTCAAAGGATTAGTAAAAGACCAGCAAGGCAATGTGGTAGCTGGCGCGACAGTGACGCTTTCGGACCAAAACAAGAACTTTACACGCACGCAAACGTCCAATCAGGACGGCGCCTATGTCTTTAGTGCAGTACCTCCCGGCACCTACAACGTTGAAGTAGCGGCGGCGGGCTTCAAAAAGACCATTATCACCGATGTCCAAGCAGCAGTTGATACCACCATTGACGTGGATGCCGCGTTGGAGGTTGGTCAGGTTACGGAAACGGTCAACGTCGCCTCGAACACCGATGCTCCGCTGAACACAAACGACGCGACCATCGGCACAAGTTTCGATAGACAACGCATCTCGGAGTTACCACTCAATGCCGGCAATGTTGTCGCCTTGCTTTCACTGCAACCGGGCGTCACCCGCACGGGTTACGTTAACGGCGGTCGTGCTGACCAGGCAAACGTTACGCTCGATGGAATTGACGTAAACGAGCAGCAGCGAGGTCTGGACGTCGTTACCGACGAAGCATTCGCCAGCGTGGTACGCGTTACGCGCGAGTCGCTGCAGGAGTTTCGCGTAACGACCACGAATCCAAATGCGGACCAAGGTCGTTCCTCCGGTGCTCAAGTGTCGCTTGTGACCCGCTCCGGGTCTAATGATTTTCACGGCGCGTTGTTCGAGACTCACCGCAACACCGTTACCTCGGCGAACGACTTTTTCAACAACAAGGATGGTGTACCGCGGCCCCAGTTGCTGCGCAATATTTTCGGCGGCTCGATCGGCGGACCGATCAAACGCGACCGCGCTTTCTTCTTCTTTACATATGAGGGATTCCGCGAAGCGACTGCCACTTCGGCTGTGCGCGAAGTGCCCTTACCGACTTTGGGCCAGGGTATCGTTCGGTACTTAACTGATAGCGGCGATAGTGATCCCGGTTGTCCTGCAGGCACTCCCGCCGGTGTTGCTTGTCTGACTCCGACTGAAATCAACAACGCTTACATTGCGGTTAATGGAGTTACTCCCGGACTTAATCCCGCCGCGCTAAGCGTGCTCGCAGCCGCAGCCGCCCGCTATCCGGCAAATTCAAGCTCGCTGGGAGATGGACTAAATACGGCAGCGTTCAGATTCAATGCGCGAACACCGACCGAGCTCAACGTTTACCACGCGAGATTTGACTTCAATCTTACTGATCGGCAGACGCTGTTCGCCCGCGGTGCCTATCAACAGGATGTGATCACTCAGGTAGGTCAGTTCCCCGATACACTGTCACCAAAATTTTGGAATCATCCGAAGGCAATCGCCGTTGGTCATACCTGGACAGTTTCCAATAGTCTGGTTAACCGAGCTACTTACGGTTTAACGCGTGCCTCTTTCTCGGATGGTGGCGACTCAAATGAAAATCTGGTGAACTTCCGCTTCATTTTCTCGCCGCTCGCTTTTTCCAGAACACTGAGCCGGACCACTCCCGTTCACAACTTTGTTGATGACGTGTCGTGGATCAAGGGCAACCATACCTTTGGCTTTGGCGGTAACGTGCGACTGATCAAGAACAGCCGCACATCCTTTGCCGGTTCTTTTGACGAAGCCATCATCAACCCCTCCTACTACGACTTTTCCGGCGACTCAGTCATCTACGACGTCTACGGCGATTTCGACCCCATCTTCCCGGATGTAAGTCCTGATTTTGATATCGACTTACGCGACGCACTTTCTTCTGTCATCGGAAACTATTCCCAATTCTCAGCGAACCTGGTTTATGGAGCGGATGGCACCTTGCAGCCAACCGGAACCCCCACGGAGCGCACTTTTGCCACTGAAGAATACGAGGTCTATTGGCAGGACTCGTGGCGGATGAAGTCAAACTTTACGCTCACTTATGGATTGCGGTGGGGCACGTCCACCCCGGTTTATGAAACCAACGGCATTCAGGTTAAGCCGACGGTAAGCCTTGGGGAGTATTTTGAACGCCGGAAACAAAGCGCCGAAAATGGCGTGCCGTTCAACGATCTGATCAGCTTTGACCTCGCCGGCAAGAAGAATGGCCGTCCCGGTTATTACGAGCAGGACTGGAACAACTTCGCGCCCGCCGTGGCCTTTGCCTGGTCGCCAGACTTCGGCGACAGCTTCCTGAGTCGGGCTTTCGGTCGTAATGGCAAGAGCGTGATCCGGGGCGGCTTCCGCAAGACCTTTGACCGCATCGGCAGTCAGCTGGCAGTGAACTTCGATTTGAACTCAGTGCTCGGCTTTACCGGCAGCCTGAGCAACGCCGCAAACGCCTTCAACGTCAGTGATCGCCTGGGGGAACCATTTGCAGGATTTAATCCCAGCGTTCGCGGATTTGTAAGTAATATTCCCAACAACCTGGTCTTCCCCCTGACCATCGCGGCCAATGAAGATCAACGCATCGAGCAATCGCTTGACGACACGATCACGACGCCTGATAACTACGGCTTCAATCTGTCCTATGGTCGTGAGTTGGGCCGCGGGCTGACTTTTGAAGCCAGCTATGTCGGTCGCATGGGCCACAAGCTGCTGGCATCGCGGGATATCATGCAATTGAACAATATCCGCGATCCAGCCTCGGGCATGACCTTTTACGAGGCGATGAACATCCTGGTGGACCACCGGTATGCAAACACGCCACTCACCCAAGTGCCCACGCTCGACTACTTCAACAATCTCTTCCCCAACATGCCGGAATGGTGGGGAGATCTCTCGTTAACGCCGACGCAAGCCGCTTACGCGTTTATTGCGTTTCCTGCTTTGGGCGGTGCCGGCATCACGGACTACACCTTCGTGCAATTGTTGTGGGACGACAGCATGAACTGCACCACCTGTCCATTCGGTGGCGGTCCAGCCAAGTTCAACAATATGTTTTATCAGCCGCAGTTTGCCGCGCTCTCGAGTTTCGGGACGATCGCGCGTTCGAATTACAACGCCGCCCAGCTTAGCCTGCGACAGCGATTCGGCAATGACCTGTCCTTTGACTTCAACTACACGTACAGCCATTCGCTGGACAACGCTTCCGGCCTGCAGGCCTCCACGGCTTACGCAAGTGCCTTTATCGTGAATGCCCTGAATCCGGATTCGAATTACGCCACCTCTGACTTCGATGCCAGGCACATCATTAATGCCAACTGGGTCGTCGGCCTGCCGTTTGGTCGCGGCAAGAGGTTTATGTCAGGGGCCAATAAGGTTGCCGAGGGAATTCTCGGCGGCTGGACAATGACAGGCATCTTCCGTTGGAACAGCGGTCTTCCGATTCAGACGCCGTTCGATGGCAGCCGCTGGGCGACAAACTGGAACGTCCAATCCAACGGCGTTCGCGTTCGTCCGATTGCCAGCAATCCATCGCGCGGTGCGGCAGTCAACCAACCCAATGTTTTCGGCGATCCCCGTTCCGCGCTGGCGGCCTTCCGCAATGCCCGACCAGGCGAAGTTGGCGATCGCAACGTACTTCGGGGTCAGGGTTACGTTTCACTTGATGCCGGATTAACTAAGAGTTTCAAGATGCCCTGGGAAGGGCATCAGCTCCAGATTCGTTGGGAGGTCTTTAACGTTACGAACACGCAAAGGTTCGACAACGATTCGATTGCCGATCTTAGCTTGCCGCGTGATCCTTACCTGCGTAACCTGGCGCCCACGGATGATTTCGGACGCTATACCGCAACGCAAGTACCGCTTAATGAGACCAAGGCTGGTCGCGTGATGCAGTTTGCATTGCGCTATCAGTTCTAGTCTCTTTAACCAACTAAACCAAACCAGCGAGCTGGAGAGCAATCTTCAGCTCGCGCTTTTTTTGAGAAAGCGGTCAGTAAATTTTCGATCGGCGATTGCCAATTGGCCCGTAGCGTAAGAAGCCAATAGGCAGTCCGCAATCGCCAATCGGGAATCGGCAAATGATCATCCTCTTGACAAGCGTTAAGCATGTCGCTAAGTTGGGCCACACGTTTCGTGCAGATCTTTTAAAACAGGTAGAGGAGCGACCTCCAGGAGTAACCAGTGCATTCGAACTGCATGTTCGACGGCGGGAAGACATCCGCGCATTGAGTGAAAGGGGAAGGCCGCCGAAGCTCGCGTTGCAACTTCGCAACTGGGGCTGGTTGTCGCGGCTAAATCCGCGCGACTGTCACCGTTAAGGTGGAGAGCTACGACAGAAAATTTGTGCGCGCCCCGCTGCGCGCCGGATAGATTAAGGCTGATCGTGTTCAATCCCGATCAGCCTTTGTTTTTTGCTCAAGACTTAGTGTACGCAAACTGTTAGTTTGCGTGTTCATAGGGAAACGCTAACTAAAAGAACGGAAGCTAACGGTTTTCGTTACATCAACGCCGTGCAACAAAAAGCAAATTCGTGATCACTGTGCCCCAATCAATCGTGATGAAATTTGGCGGTAGTTCGGTAGAAGACGCCAGCGCCTTTCGACGTGTTGCCAGGATCATTGCCGAACGCCTCGAACAGCGGCCGGTCGTTGTCGTCTCGGCGATGAGCGGGATGACCGATGCGCTACTCGCCGCGGTTGAGCTGGCGGTGAATAAACAAGATGTTGAAGCCGCCGACTTGCTACAGCCTTACTTTGCTAAACATGCCGCGGTGACAGAGGCGTTATTGAGTTCAGGAGAAGCCCAGCGATTTAATTCGGCTTTGAAGACTCATGAACATGAGGTCTGCTCCTGGCTGAAGTCGTTAAGCTGCGATTCCTCACGTCGAGCCTCATTGCAAGACGCCGTGCTCGCTGCAGGTGAACAACTTTCAAGCACCTTGCTGGCGGCTACTTTGAGATCTCGAGCCGTTAATGCAATCACGATCGACGCGCGACGATGCATCGTCACTGACGATGAGTTTGGCAACGCCACGCCCTTGCTTCCTGAAACCACGATGCGAACGCAGGCAGAACTTTGTCCCGCCTTGCTCGCTGCGAAAGTTCCAGTGCTTGGTGGGTTCATGGGCTCGACGGCTGCTGGCGTGACGACCACTCTTGGGCGTGGCGGTTCTGACTACACCGCAAGCATCGTGGGCGCTGCCATCTCGGCTCGTGAGATTCAGATTTGGACCGACGTTCCCGGAGTGCTCACGGCCGATCCACGCGTCGTCCCGCGTGCGGTTAGAATTCCACGGCTCTCTTACGCTGAGGCTGCCGAACTTGCTTATTTCGGCGCCAAGGTTCTCCATCCGAAAACGATTCAGCCCGCAGTCGAAGGCGCTATTCCCGTTCGCATCTGCAATTCGCGCGCGCCTGACGGCTCAGGCACATTGGTGTGCGCGGAGATCGAGACTGCGGCCCAAACTGTAAAAGCGATCGCACACAAGACCGGTATAACCACCGTTCAGGTAAGCTCGGCGCGGATGTTGGGCGCCTACGGATTTCTACGCGCAATCTTCGAAGTCTTCGATCGCCATCGCACCGTAGTTGATGTCGTTACCACTTCGGAAGTCAGCGTCTCGCTGTCGTTGGATGATGCTGGGGAACTCGATGCGATTGTGGCGGAGTTGGAATTACTTGGAACAGTGAGCGTGGAAACAGAGCGAGCGATGATCTGTGTCGTCGGCGCCGGCTTACGCGGTACGCCCGGAATCGCGGCGCGCGTGTTCAGCACCATCAGCGACATCAACGTGATGTTGATTTCGCAGGGCTCATCGAGCATTAACCTGACTTTTGTAATCGAAGAGCGACAATTGAATGAAGCGGTGGCACGGCTACACGAGACTTTTTTTGCAGCGCGCGAAGCGAAACCCGCGCCGATTGGGGTGCCCAGTCGAAAAGCAGCAAGCAGAACATAACCTTCTTGTCACGTTGATTGCTTAAGGCGTTCATGGATCTATTCCAACTTACCAGAGAGTTGATCGACATTCCTTCGGTAACCGGAGCGGAAGCGCCAGTGGCCGACTTTCTTGCGTCCTTTTTGCGCCGTCTCGGCTATCAGGTCGAACTGCAACCGGTTGCAGGTGAGCGGGCGAACGTTATAGCCAGGACTGCCGCTCCGCTACGAATTGTTTTTTCGACCCACCTGGATACCGTGCCGCCACATATGATCTCCAGGGAAGATGCTGAAGAAATCTACGGGCGCGGGGCGTGCGATGCGAAAGGAATTATTGCCGCCCAAATCTGCGCCGCCGAGAGCCTGCGCCTCAGCGGCTACGAGGAGATCGGTTTGCTGTTCACAGTGGACGAAGAAATGGCCAGTGCTGGAGCCGTCGTTGCAAATGAACACTCGTGGGCGAGGGAATGCCGCTACTTAATTAATGGGGAACCAACCGACAACCTTCTGGCGATTGGCACTAAGGGATCTTTGCGTTTCACGCTCTCAACTGAGGGCCGTGCGGCACACTCCGCCTATCCCGAAAATGGGGAATCGGCGATCGAGAAATTGCTCGACGTGTTAGAGGCGTTGCGCCATTGCGATTGGCCTGCTGACGATGTGTTTGGTGAAACCACTTGCAACATCGGCACGATCACAGGCGGTACGAAACCTAATATTGTGCCGGCGACTGCCGCAGCCGAAGTACAGATGCGGCTTGTGACCGAAGTTGAGCCGATCAAAAAGATCATTGCAGCCGCAGTCGGGGATCGAGCTCAAATCGAATACTCTTCGCAGCATGCCCCGGTCCGACTCTTGGCGCTCGATGAGTTGCCACAATGCGTCGTGCGCTTTACAACTGACATCCCTTACTTGACTCGTTGGGGGAAGCCGCTGTTGCTTGGTCCCGGCTCGATCCTCAATGCGCATACCGATCTCGAACGCATTTCCAAAACTGACTTGAGCCGCGCCGTCGAGCTCTACGTGAGCTTAGCGACGCTGTTGTCTACGACAGTCGCAACAAAAACCGCGACTTCGACGTGATCCTGATAAACAAATGAAGATCGCTTTGTTCGGAAACGGGAGGATGGGTCAACTAATCGCGACCCAGGCGCGCACGGCCGGCCACGAGATCGGCGCAGTAATAACCTCCAGCAACGTACCTTCCGATCTCGAGGACTTGTCTGCGAGTTTGCGCGGACACGACGTAGCAATCGACTTTACGGTAGCCGCGGCCGTCGAGAGAAATGTTTCGGCCTGCGTTCACGCTAAGGTACCACTCGTTGAAGGAACCACTGGTTGGCAGTCGCAACAAAATGCGGTGCTGAAGCTGGTTGAGAGCGCCGGTGGCGCTCTGATCTACGGCGCGAATTTTTCGGTGGGCGTTAATCTTTTCTATCGTGTCGTGACACACGCCGCTGCACTGTTTGTCCAGGCAAAGGAGTACGCGCCGTTCATCGAAGAAGCCCATCATGCGCAGAAGCGCGACGCACCATCAGGCACGGCGTTGCGACTGCACGACTTGTTGAAGGAAACTATGGAACGCGAGATTCCTATTGCTTCCACCCGAGCGGGTTCGATTCCCGGTACTCATCGCGTGGGGTTCGACTCCGCTGCTGATCAGATAATGCTGACGCATACGGCGCGCTCGCGCGCGGGATTCGCCTCAGGAGCGCTGCTCGCCGCCGCTTGGATCAGGGGACGAACGGGGGTATTTGAGTTTTCGGAAATGATTAAAGAGGTGATTGCCGATTGCCAATTGCCTAGTGCCGATTGTTAAGTACCAATTGCCGAATGTCGAATGTCGATCTCTTCGAAGGCTGAGAGCCCGTGCAAATAAAAGCAATCGGCAATTGGCAATCGCCAATCGGCAATCCAAATGAAGGAGGACTCATGACCACTAACATCGATTGGCTGCGTGGTTGCGCCACTGCGCTGGTAACTCCATTCACACGCGATGGCGCAATTGATGAAGCAGCTTTGCAGCGGCTTGTCGAGTACCAGATCGCAGGCGGCGTGAAGTTGCTCGTGCCCTGTGGCACCACAGGGGAAAGCGCGACGATGACAGAAGCCGAAGATCAGCAGGTCATCAAGCTCGTGATTGAAGCGGCCAAGGGCCGGGCTCGCGTGATAGCCGGGACGGGGAGCAATGCGACGGCTGCGGCGATCGAGTATTCGCAAACCGCGCGCGCCCTTGGCGCTGATGCTGTCCTGGTCGTCGCCCCGTTCTATAACAAGCCTACCCAGGATGGGTTGTATGCACACTTTCGGGCGGTGGCTGAGTCTGTCGGCGATCTGCCGGTTGTGATCTACAACGTTCCCGGCCGTACTTCTTCAAACATCACGGCACAAACAACTCTGCAGCTGGCTCGCGACGTACCGAATATCGCTGCCGTCAAGGAAGCGTCGGGAAATCTTTCGCAGATCATGAAGATAATACGTGAGCGGCCTGCGGGATTTCGCGTACTCTCCGGTGACGACTCGTTTACTTTTCCGCTCCTGGCACTAGGCGCGGAGGGATTGATCTCCGTCGCGGCTAATGAAGCACCGGCGCTGATGGCGCAAATGATTAATCTTGCGCTGGAAGGGAATTGGCCGGAAGCGCGCGATCTGCACTATCGACTCCTGCCGCTCATGGAAGTGAACTTTATCGAGTCGAGTCCCGGTCCTGTGAAAGCGGCGCTCGCGATGATGGGTCTGATTGAAGAGAGTTATCGCTTGCCACTCGTGCCCATTTCCGATCAAAGCAAGACGAAACTGCGTCCGGTACTCGCGGAGTTGGGACTGCTAAAGGAAACTTCGCATGCCGCTGCGTGAACAAATCGAAGAGCTTGCAGCCAGAAAGGATTCTCCATTCACGGATAGGGATCGAGAGCTCTTTGCCGCATTCAAAGCTTCGCTCAATAAAGGCGAGATTCGCGCCGCGCAAAAAGACAACAAAGGCATCTGGACCGTAAACTCGTGGGTAAAGCAAGGCATTCTGCTCGGCTTTCGCATGGGGTCCTTGGTTGATATGTCAGCCGCTGGCCCGCTGCGCTTCCTGGATAAGGACACCTATCCAGTACGCTCGCTGACTATTGCAGATGAAGTAAGAATCGTGCCCGGCGGCTCCAGTATTCGCGACGGAGCCTTCATTGCGCGGGGCGTGGTCTGCATGCCGCCCATGTACGTCAATGCCGGGGCTTATGTTGACGAAGGCACAATGATCGACAGCCACGCGCTTGTCGGGTCTTGCGCTCAGATTGGAAAGCGAGTGCATCTGTCAGCCGCCGCCCAGGTGGGTGGAGTGTTGGAACCAGTCGGTGCGGTGCCGGTTATTATCGAAGACGATGTTCTGGTTGGCGGCGGCTGTGGCGTTTATGAAGGTACTGTCGTGCGCGAGCGTGCAGTATTAGCTGCGGGAACGATCCTCACCGGCTCAACACCTGTTTACGATCTAGTGCGTGAAACCGTATATCAACGAAAACAGAATTCGCCCTTGGAGATTCCCGCCGGCGCCGTGGTTGTGCCTGGATCGCGCGCTGTGCAGAGCGAACGCGGTCGTGCATGGGGACTCTCTATTTATGCTGCAGTCATCGTGAAGTATCGCGATGCGAAGACTGATCGCGCAGTGCAATTGGAGGACTATCTGCGTTGACCGACTTCCAGCCGCCACCCTTTCTGCGGAACATTCAAAAGAGCCCAATTCGTCAGATTTCCGACCGGGCCAAACCCGGTGACATCAGCCTGGGACTCGGCGAACCAGACTTGCCGACCCCGGATGTGATTCGCAATGCCGCGATCAAGGTTATCGCCGAAGAGCAAAATGGATACACGCTTCAAGCCGGGCTCGCCGCCCTACGCGAACGTGTGGCCTCGGACTATCCGCAGTTGAACTTGACGGCCGACGAGGTTGTCATCACTGCCGGCTCGCAAGAGGCACTCTACCTGGCTTTGATGACTTTGATTAAGGCTGGCGACGAAGTCTTGATTCCCGATCCTGGTTTTGTTGCCTACGCGACGATTGTGCGCATGGCCGGCGGCATACCAGTCACCTATCGCATGCCGGCCGCAGGCAATTTTTCGTTCGACGCCGCCGCTTTCCGGCAGGCGCTAACCAAACGAACCACACTTGTTGTTTGCGTCAGTCCATCAAACCCAACGGGTCGCACTCTTTCTGCGAGCGATCTTGCCGCGATCGCAGCGGAGCTGAAGGGCACCGGCATATACCTTCTCAGCGATGAAATCTATCGGGACATCTATTATGGAAAGGAGCCGCCACCGACAGCCTCCACTTTTTATGATCGGACGATCGTCATCAGCGGACTTTCAAAATCGATGAGCATGACGGGCTGGCGGTTAGGCTGGATTTGCGGCGACGCCGCAGTAATCCGTGCTGCGCTTGTCTTGCATGGTTATGTCACGACCTGTGCTTCTACAGTTTCGCAAAAAGCAGCGCTCGCGGCCTGGACGGACGAAGGCGCAGCTGCGCGAGCGTCAATCCGGCAGACGTTTCACGAGCGACGAGACTATCTGGTTAATTTGATCAAAAGCGAACTTGGCTTGAACGCTGTTACTCCTGACGGCGCTTTCTACACCATGGTTGATGTTCGCAACTACGGATCGTCGGTCGCAGTTGCTGAACAGTTACTTGAGCACGGTGTCATTACGGTTCCCGGTTCTGCGTTCGGCAGCGAAGGCGAGGGTTTCCTGCGCATCTCGTTTTGCGCTGATACCCCCAAACTTGCAGAAGGGGTTGCGCGCATGAAGAGAGCATTCGCGTCCCCGCTCGGAGCGGCTTCCCAATGACTAGAAAATTTCGGGTTGGAATCCTTGGTGCAACCGGCACCGTTGGGCAGCGCTTTATCCAACTTTTGGAACATCACCCGCAGTTTGAAATAACTACGCTCGCAGCTTCAGATCGCTCTCAGGGTAAGCCTTACGCTGAAGCGTGTTCTTGGCGCTTGGCCGGCGAGTTGCCCCAGTCAATAGCGAAGCTGGCGGTCCAGGCGCCGGAGCCGCCGCTCGATTGCGAATTGATCTTTTCGAGTCTCCCCGGCGAGATCGCCAGAACTACAGAGGGCCGTTTTGCGGCAGCCGGTTATCCCGTAATCAGCAATTCCTCCGCATACCGCATGGATGCAGACGTGCCGTTGCTGATTCCGGAAGTGAATCCTGAGCACTTATCGTTACTTGAGACGCAGCGGAAAGAATTCGCGCAAGGTGGTTTCATAGTTACCAATCCCAACTGTTCAACCATTATGTTGGCGCTCGCCCTCGCGCCGCTGCACACGCAATTCACAGTAGAAGCCGTGGTTGTCACCACCATGCAGGCACTCTCCGGCGCCGGTTATCCGGGAGTCGCATCCTTAGACATTCTGGATAACGTGCTCCCCTTTATTTCCGGCGAGGAAGAAAAGATCGAACAGGAAACTACGAAGATTTTCGGGACGTCAGTGGGGAATCAGATCGAACACGCGAAGATTCAGGTCAGCGCGCAATGTAATCGTGTGAATGTGGCGGACGGCCATTTTGCGTCCGTGCGGGTGAAGCTGGGACGTTCGGCTTCGCAGAATGAGGTTCACGAGGCTTTTGCTTCATATGAATCTTTGCCACAGCAACTGGGCTTGCATTCAGCGCCTGCCAAACCCATCGTCGTGCGAGACGAGCCGGATCGGCCGCAACCGAAGTTAGATCGAGATGCCGGCGAGGGCATGACTATCACTATTGGCCGGCTGCAACCCGATGCCGTACTCGACTACCGTTTTGTCGTCTTAAGTCACAATACACTTCGAGGCGCCGCTGGTGCTGCTGTACTCAACGCCGAGCTCCTTATTGCCAGGGGAATACTTAGCTAGGAGTTAATAGGTAGAAGCCAGGCCGGATGCTTGTTGCCTTGAAAAAATCTGTGACTATGAAACCTGCGGCGAGCGCCGCAGTGAACTGAGCTCTCGTAGCTTCGCGCCAACGTCGCGCGCGCGTTTCTTCCATATTCACCATCGCATTGATGTCGTTAGGTATTTCGATTCTCAATGAGTTTTGCTTCATATTGAGAACACCGGAGAGGGGCGCCCCGTCTGGACCCACTCTTATGAGGGCAGGTAGCGCTTCTGCATCTGCTGCTGATGGTCTATTTCCCGGAGCCGAAAGTCGCTGCGTGACACGATCGCTGCGCAACAACCACGTCACCCACAATCGATCTGTTCCGGTGCGATGAAGCGCACTCGAAGTCTCGCCGTAGTAGTTGATCTTGTAACGGTCGGCGATGACCCCCAGTTTGCCGAAGTTCAAGTGGGCATTTGCGGCTTGCAGCGGATCAAAAGTCCAGGTGATTTTCTCAATTCCGTTTGCCAGGGCAGCGGTTCGCTGTTCGAGTTTAAGTCTGTAACCCAGACCAGTTGAGCGATACTTCGCTCTCACCGCGAGCATGTCTGAATGCAGAATCGGGTCGCCGCCTTCAACTCCGGGAAATCCGAGTACGAATCCGACAAGTTCTTGCTTGTCGAAAGCTCCAAGAAGAACTCCGCCTATATCTAGAAGCGGAACGAGTGCAAGGCTGGGCAGCACCTCGCGCTCGCTGCAGCTCCAGACTTCTACTTGCAACTCTTCGACGGCCTTGAGTTCTGCAATTGTTTTGAGAGCGCGAATTTGAATCGCGTCAGGTGTGCTAACCATCTGCTAAAGCGGAGTTTCGCAAGGCCCAGCAGTGCTACACAAGAAGTCCCTGAATTAGTTCGCTTAACCAGCCGCCATCAATTGGTTTCGTAACGTACGCGTTGAAGCCGGAAGCTTTTGCTTCTTCGCGCCAGTCACTTTCCTGATGCGCGGTAACAGCGATAATCGGTACTTCACCCATTTCTGCATCAGCGCGAATTCGGGCCGTGGCTTCTAAACCATCCATTTCGGGTAGCGTTAGATCCATCAGGATAATGTCGGGATGTTCGCGCAAAGCAATCTCCACTGCCTTGACACCATTCTCCGCTTCGCTCACGAGATAACCGAGCTGCTCCAGCTCTAATCTCATAACGTAGCGCGAGTCGTCGTCGTCTTCGACAACCAGTACAGTGAGATTTGCAGGATCGGTTTCAGGCATTTCGGTTAAAGGGAACAGCTATTAAGTGTGTTTAGACGCGAGAGCCCAAAGGTCAATCCAAAGTTTCGTACGTGATGATTTGATGACTGACTGTATGTTGACCTCAAAGCGATGTCAAGACACGCAATTTCTTCCGAAAAGACGCACTTGCGAGAGCCATATCGCCCGAAGTGGGTAGCTGGCCGGCAAGTAGGGGGTCGAGCCGGCAGTCCCAAAAAAAACCTGGCTTTTAAACGAACTAAGCAATCGATTTTGTCGTTAAAGACAGGGAACAAGCGATCGTGTCAGTCTCTAAATCCTGGAGAAAAAAGTAATGAAGCGAATTATTTTGGTGGTGCTGCTCGTTAGTATCGCGGCCCTGGCGGGAATTGTACGTTCTTATTCCAAAACCGGCCGCAGCCTTGGCGACCTACCGCATGTCGTTGCGGGAGACTCAGATTCGCAAGGTGATGTTCGCGATGAGATTCGCAAAAGCTATGAACTTGCAGCGGGTGCGCGAGTTCAGGTTGAAGGCATTAACGGTGCAGTCAAGATTGAAACCAGCGACACCCACACCGCCGAAATCTACATCGAGCGCACTGCCAAGAGTCCCGAAGCCATGCAGCGCCGCAAAATTGTTATCGAAGGAACCGCGAACAGTCTGAAAATCCGCGGCGAGAAGGGCGATGTGGGCTTCATTTCGCGTTTCTTCGGTTCGAGTCCGCACGAGAAAGTTACTTTGAAACTGCCCCGCCAAATCGCACTTGTCACCCAGGGTGTTAACGGTGCAGTTACGGTTGGTGAGATTGATGGTCCCGTGGAGGTACAGGGAGTAAATGGCAAAGTGGAGATCGCGCAAGCAACCGGCTCCGCAGAGTTTCACGGCATCAACGGCAACATTTCTGTGGCGCTTACCCGTCTGGAGAAAGAGGCTGTCAGCCTAAATGGCGTGAACGGCAACATCGAGTTACGGCTGGCCGAAGGCGTTAACGTCGAACTCGAAGCGCACGGCATGAACGGTCGTGTTTCGTCGGACCTTCCTGACTTCGTTTTGGATGAGCAACGACATGGGAACTATCGTGCTCGGATCGGAACTGGCGGGAACTCCATCTCGGCAAACGGTATTAACGGTAACATTCGTTTGAGCCGAACTGCGGCGGCCGTTATTAAGACGGAGACAGCAAAGTCAAAAGCCTAGCGTTGGAATTTGTAGTCCGGAAGGACGGCTTGCCCGCTCTGCATCGAGGATAAGGACAAGCTGCCCTTCCAGACCCAGCCTATTCTGGTTTACGCACTCAAAACTCGACCGGCTTGCGCGTGGTCAGAGTGGGCGCGTTCCAGCCACGCAACTTCTCATTCCATTGCGGCACGGTTTCGGCAATGAACTTATTTACTTCGTCCATCCGCTCACGAAATTCTGGTTCCACTTCCGCAAAATAATTCCGCTGATATTGCGTAGGCGCGGCATTGGTCGCGTCGATCGAAAAGAATAAATCACCAACTCGATCGGATACCTGCGACTTCCCGCCGAAGCCTAAGCCCTCAGAACGCCGCGCCAGCTTATCCTGAAGCTCGTCGATTTTCTTTAGGTAATCTTCGAGTGCCTTGGTCATCTCCTTGTCGGGTTCCTTATTCAGATTCTTCATGGTGGTCTGCGTATGCTTGAGTTGGTCCTTGATGCTGTCCAGGAACCGGAGCGCCGTGTTGGCGGACGATTGCATTTCTCGCAGCTTGGTAGTGAGCTCCAGCTGCGATTGCAGATCTGCGATTGGGGTGTTCACGGTAGGATCGAGACGAACCTCGACGCGCTCTTCAAGTTTCTTGTCCCCCACAGTGAGCCTGACGACGTAGTTGCCAGGCAGCGCCTGGGGGCCGCGCGGCGAACCGACGGTTGCTGTCTCTTCTTCTGGCGGCGGCTGTCGCACTTCTGCGCCGCCGAAGCGCAGGTTCCAGGCCACGCGATTTAAGCCCTTTTCTTTTGCCGGCCGGTTTAACGACTGCACAAGTTTTCCCGCCTGATCAAAAATTTCTACCTTGAACGTCGTTTTATCGTCAGGCTTATCTTTCAAGTAATAGGTAATCAGCGCTCCGTAGGAAGGATTTGGTCCCGCGAAGACCTTGTCGCCGATACCATAGCGCGTAAATCGCGACGTGAAACGCAGTGCGGGCCGCACGGGAAACAAATGTGCATCCCGACTCAACAATTCCTTATTCATTTGTTGTATCGGAGTAGCATCGTCAAGGATCCAAAGACTGCGGCCGTGAGTGGCAAGAATCAAATCATTCTCGCGCGGGTGAATCTTGATGTCGTGTACGGAAACATACGGCAGATTCTTCAGACTAAGTCTGATCCACTCGTTTCCACCCGTGTAAGATGCGAACAAGCCGAGCTCGGTCCCGGCGTAAAGTAAATTTGGGTTTTTCGGATCCTCGCGCACAACCTGCACATAGGCCTTCGCTGGTAAGTTTCCGGTAATGTTGCTCCAGGATTTGCCACCGTCTGCGGATTTGAACACGTAAGGGCGAAAATCATCGAGCATGTGCCGATCGAATGCCGCGTACACCAGTTGCGCATTCGTGCGCGACGGTTCGACATGCGAAACTCCCGAATTGGGTGCTAAACCGGGAAGGTTCTTTATGACATTGGCCCAGTTCTTACCGGCATCGTTTGTGAATTGCAGGTTGCCGTCATCAGTTCCAACCCAAATCAGACCTTTCTGCGCTGGCGACTCCGCAATCGCAGTGATAGTTGTGTGGTATTCGGCGGTGGAATTTTCAAACGCGATTGGGCCCCCCGCGTCTTTCTGCTTTTCAGGATCATTCGTCGTTAGATCCGGACTGATCTGTTCCCAGGTTTTTCCAAAATCAGTTGATTTGAAGACAACATTGCCGGCGAGGTAAATCGTGTTGCCGTTGTGCGGCGATTGCACGATCGGCGCATTCCAGTTGAAGCGGAATTTCTCGCCGAGGGCCGGTCCATCGCCACTGCCACGTCCCCACGGGTTTACTTCTTGCTGTTCGCGAGTGCGAAAGTCGGTCCGCAGAATATTCCCACCCTGAGATTCCGAAATGTAGATTTCCGGATCATCAGGACTATTGAGGATGTAAAATCCATCGCCAAAGCTAACCATGCGCCAGTCGTCATTCATGATTCCGGCTGGTTCTCGCGTGCGACTGGGACCGGTCCACGCTCCGTTGTCCTGGAGACCGCCCATGATGTTGTAGAAGGGCAGGCGATTGTCAGTGTGAATTTGATAGAACTGTCCCAGGGGAATGTTGTTTACGTATTCCCATGATTCGCCGGCGTCATGCGAAACAGCAACGCCGCCATCCTGGCCTTGCCACATCCGTTTGGGGTTCTTCGGATCGATCCAGAGCGCGTGATAATCGATATGAGTCCGGCCGGTGATGGAACGAAAAGTTTTGCCGCCGTCGATGGAAACGAAAAGGGTTGAAGCCACTGCGTAGACTTTGTTTTCATTCGTAGGATCGACGCGCACGGTTGTGTAATAAAAACCGCGAGAGACAATCCGCGTTTCTTTAGATACCTGCCTAAACGTTTCACCGCGATCATCTGAGCGATAGAGCGTTCCTTCTTTGGCTTCAACGATTGCGTAGACGACGTTGCTATTGCTCGGAGCGACTCTCACCCCAATGCGTCCGATCAACTTTGGCAAGCCGTTACTCAACTTATTCCAGGTGCGTCCGCCATCAATTGATTTGTAGACGCCGCCTTTTTCGCTGCCGCTGCGGTGAGTCCAGGCCTTCCGTTCGAAGCTCCACATGCCGGCGTAGAGAATGTTTGGATTTGTTGGATCAATATCGAGATCGGAAACTCCGTGTTCCTTGTCGATGTAGAGCGTCCTGGTCCAGGTTCGGCCGCCGTCCGTTGTCATGAAGACGCCACGCTCTTCGTTTGCGCCAAAGGCGTGGCCCAGCGCACCAACGTAAACCACGTCTGCATTCTGAGGGTGGATGACGATTGCCGAGATGCGTTCCGTGTCCCGAAGTCCCATGTGCTGCCAGGTCTTTCCGCCATCAGTAGATCTGTAAACGCCGTCGCCAAAAGAAACGCTGTTACGGGTGTTTGATTCGCCGGTGCCTGCCCAAACAACGTCGGGATTACTGGGCGCCAGGGCAATGTCTCCCAGTGAAATCGTTCCCTGGCGCTCAAAGATTGGCTTCCAGCTAATGCCGCCGTTCACTGTTTTCCACAATCCGCCTGAGGCACTCGCGACGAAGACGGTATTTGGATCACCAGGCACACCTTCGACGTCCGCGGTGCGGCCGCCCATGTTTGCCGGACCGATGCTGCGCCATTCAAGACGATCAAATGCTGCTTCGAACGGCGGCCGCGTGTCCGGAGAGGGAGCCGGTGATGATTGTGGACTCGGCGACGGCGAAGGCTGCGCGAGCTCTTGAGCTGAGGTTGTTACAGAAGCAAATGTGGACAGACAGAGACAGACAATTGCGAGGCTGCGTCGAAGCATCGGTTCTCCTGAGATGATTGTGTGCGTTTCGGTTGTGTTTCCAGCTGGCAATTTTGGCTTGGGTTAAGCAAAGAAAGTTTGCGACGAGCACTATCAAACCCGAACCCAATGTTCACGAGTACTACATCGTGGTGTCGGAGAGATTGGATTTATATTTGGTGCCGGTTTGCCGATCCGTCATCTCGATGTAAACCCAACTTGGCGGAACAACGTCAACCTCCAGCGCGAACCAGATGCCCAATAGGTCCTTATGGCTTCGTAGAGCACAAAAACCGTAAAGGCGTTTGCCCCTCATGTCATAGAAGTCGATCCAGGTGCGCGAGGCATTGGTATTTGATCCGCACGGCGGCAACGCTGGAGCAGCGGCAAATAGGGAATCGGGATACGCCTCACGATTATGGACCTCGAATCGGTATCTAAGGAAGGACTTGCCGCTAGCCTGGTAGTATTCGCTGCCCAGGAACACCAACACGGGGTTTGGTAATGGTGGACTGGTTTGAGCGCGCGCAATGGTGGTATTCATCGATGCGAACGCTACCAGACCCAGCAAAATTGTGAGACGGATCTTTGTTTTGGCTAAGATCATCATTCCTTCCTTTCGGGGTTGCAGGCAGAACCTTTGAGGGCCGTTCCTGAACCACGATTAAAAGTTGGATTGCTGGAGTGAAGTTTGCGAGGTCGAGCGCCGACAGCCTAACGCTCATGATGACAAATTTCAACCAATTTTACGCCGCACTCACGAGTATTTATTACTTCACCAGATGCCGCTTTGGCGAGCATGAAGTATGATGCAGTGACACTGGCAGGG
>DASSCX010000245.1:0-8251 GCA_035697425.1 Pyrinomonadaceae bacterium
CTTTGGACGTTGGACTTTGGACATTGGACTTAATTGGCACACCAATCACCAATCGCTAATCCGGGCGCTTGTCACTTTTAAATTGTCATTGTATCTTTCCGAGCAAGCAGCCCGGAAATAAAATGAAGGTTAATAACTGGATTAGAAAAATGGGTTTTTGGGGATTTATGTTTTTCCTCATCAAGGGTCTGCTTTGGCTCACTGTACCTGCCCTCATTGCGCTCTTCGCGCAATAACCCGATGGAATTGCCTGCCTGCCTTTTCCGCAGCAACGCTCGCAATGTAACAACTGCGGCATTACTTTCGTTCATCTTCCTACTGCATTTAGTGGCGCAGTCTCAGAATGCAATTCAGGAAAACCTTAGGCCGCGAGCGCGCGAATTAGGTATTAAGGTAGGCATCTTGCCCACCGGACCGCTCAATGCCATCACTGATGTTCCCGGCGTTGCGGTAGGCCATACGACGATCATCCGCGGTGAGAATGTGCGGACAGGTGTAACTGCCATACTCCCCCATGAGGGCAATCTCTTTCGCGAAAAGGTTCCTGGAGCTGTCTTCGTAGGAAACGGGTTTGGCAAACTCATGGGTTCAACTCAAGTAAACGAATTGGGCGAGATCGAAACGCCGATCCTGCTCACTTCGACACTTAGCGTTCCTCGCGTTGCCGACGCGCTCCTTGATTTTGTACTAATGCAGCCCGGTAACGAGGATGTACAGTCAGTCAATGCGTTGGTCGGTGAGACTAATGATGGCTACCTGAATGATATTCGGGGACGACATGTAACTGCGGGCGACGTGCTGAACGCCATCAAAGGCGCCAAGGAAGGCGCCGTTGCCGAAGGAGCAATCGGTGCGGGTACAGGGACAGTCGCATTTGGTTTCAAAGGTGGAATCGGTACCTCGTCGCGCAAGCTGCCTCAGAATCTTGGCGGTTACACGGTTGGAGTGTTGGTGCAATCAAATTTCGGTGGAGTTTTAACGATAAACGGTGCGCCCGTGGGACGAGAGCTTGGCCAGTACTACTTAAAAGGCAGTATCACGCAAATTAATCCTTGCCGCAGCACAACTCCAACCCGAGCGAATTGCGGCTCAGGTGCGCCGCAAGTCGCGGATGGTTCAATCATCATCGTGATCGCTACTGATGCGCCGGTCGATGCTCGCAATCTAAACCGTCTGGCGGCGCGATCTATGATGGGACTGGGCCGCACAGGGGCTGCTGGCACCAATGGCAGTGGCGACTATGCAATTGCCTTCTCCACCTCTTCAGACGTGCGTATTCGGACGTCGAGTATTCCGGCACAACAAAATTCAGCTCGCAGTGTAAAACTCTTGCCTAACGATGCCATGTCGCCCCTCTTCCTAGCTGTGATCGAGGCGACCGAAGAGGCTATTTACAATTCCCTGTTTCGGGCGCAGGCAATGACGGGGCGGGGTCACACTGTTCCCGCCCTTCCACTTGATAGAACTCTCGAGATTCTTCGTAAATACGGCGCAGCCAGGTAGCGAAGCAATTTGCGATAGTGCGCAGTCAGGAAGAGGGACTTGCCCCCGCTAAATCAATTAAGAAGCGGGGGCAAGCCCCTCTTCCCGACTGCGCATGACCTTCCAGCCTGAGCACAGACCATGTTTCAATCGCGTGAACTTTGTGTAGGTTTTGCATCACAACAACTAATGCTGTGGGTAAGCGATTCTTTTGGTCCTGATCTCACTCACTGGACCGCATGGGCCGATTGACACATCATTATTCGACGCCTAGAATTCAACTCAACCCCGAAGCAGAACAATTGAATTTATCAAGGAGGTCAGTTGCGTGAAAACAACTATTCGTGTCAATCGAAATCGGCCGGAGTCTCTCACCAAGCAGATTACGGATCAGCTCACAAATATGATCGAGACCGGCGTCTACACAGTAGGCAGCTATCTTCCCAGCGAACGCGAACTTGCCAATACCGCAAAGGTCGCGCGTAACGTCGTTCGAGGAAGTTATGAAAACCTTGTGCGGGCCGGAAGAATTCAGAGCGAAGGTCGCAAGGGAAAGACCGTCAAATCAAGTGGCTCGCGGCGGAAGGCGGGCGCCAGCAAAGCGCGCAAGAAATAACGTGAGCAAAAAAGTGTGCTGAGTATTGTCCCCCAATCCCCCCTCACACAATCCTTTTCGTCACGGAGTCACCAAAGCGGCCTCGGCGCCCAGTGCGAGGATCTCATTGCGGATCGCATTCCGTTCAGCGATCAGTCGCACAAAAAACCGTCTTTTTCTCAGAAAAAACACTAGCGCCCGTAAGCCGCCGACGAAGCTGTCAAGCTCTTCGGCGAAACGAATCGCTACGTAACCCGCCGCCGGCATAACGGCGATTGCAAGCAATGCAGCGGGCCAGCCCAGGAATTTGTAAGTCAGCAACGCGAGCACAATCCAGGTCAAGGGAAATAAAAGCATCGCCGAAATTATCTTGATCGTAGAAACTACGTCTTCAGTGTCGCGATAGATTTGCGTCGCCAAGAATCCACCAAAGCGGTAAGCCGGGTAGTGAACCAACACGCCGAAAACTGCCGGCCCGAGCAACAGTAGGAATAGCACACAGCGCGTCACCAGGTGCGCAAACACCTGGCGCTTCGAAGACGGCGCAGCCAGATCCCGCGACTCCATTCCAGCTTGTTTTAATTCCTCTTCAAAGCGGGTCATGCGCAGTTCCAGTTTCTCCAGGCGCGCCGGCGCCCGTTCTCGCAAGATCTTGTAGGCCTTAACGAAGCGTTGTCGCAACTGCAACTCTTCCGTCAGGCTGTCGTCACTCTCATCCTGACGTGCAGCCGAAAATATTCGCTCCGCGCGGGCCACGGTGTGCAAGGCCTCTTCGTGCTCGGCGTCTAGCATTACTTCGCGGAGCGCCACCTCGATCTTGTCTGACAATTCGCGCACCGCCGCACGGGGCGGATTCCCATCGGGTTCTAATTGCGTGCGCGGTACCGGGAACGGCTTACCGCAATAAAGGAGCACGCCGCTGCGAAACGATGTCTTGGAAGTATAGTAAAGACCGGCGGGAACAATCTGAAGATTCAAAGCCTCGCCCGTGGCAACGGCGCCGAGCGCTATCCGCGCCGCACCTGTCTTGATGGGACGCAGGCGCGGCTCATCATGCGAAACGCCTTCGGGACAAATTCCGATAGTGCCGCCCCCCGCTAATAACTTTCTCGCGGCTGCAAATGTTTCCAGATTGCGTGAAACATCTTCACCTTCATCCTGCCGACGATAGACTGGCAAGGTATCAATGGCACGAACAAAGAAACCAAGAATCGGCATGCGGAATAATGTTGATTTGCCTAAGAAGGAAACGCGACGTGGGGCGAGACAAAGCAGGAATACGGGATCGACGAGCGCATTCGGGTGGTTTTGTACGAAAATCACCGGGCTGTTCAGCGGTACATTCTCGAGCCCGGCAACTTCCACGCGACGAAAATAAACGCGAATCGCGAATCTCAAAACAGCAACGATCAGTCGGCGAGTCATGAAATTGGATTTTGGTTTTTGGTCTTTGGTCTTCGTGCTTCGAGTGGCGTTTTGAACTTTTGAAAGTACTAAGTTCCAAGACCAAAGTCCAAAGACCAAAGACCGTTCTTTATGTAATAATACTTTCGCTTTCCCACAAAACTAATTGACGTCTGGAGAGGAGCACTATGAAGCGCTTTGTCATCGCGATCTATGTTCTCATTTTAGCCTTTGCGGCCGGCGCATATGCACAAGACAGCCGCTTTGCGGTCGAAGATCTGCTGAAAGTCCGGCGCATCAGCGATCCGCGAGTGTCTCCCGATGGACGACAGGTCGCCTTCGTCGTGGGCGACGTTAAGCTCGACGACAATCGTGTCGTCAATCAAATCTACGTCGTGCCGATGGGAGGTGGACCGGCAAAGCAGTTAACAAGCGGAACGAGTTCAGCCAGTTCGCCTCGGTGGTCCCCGGACGGCAAAAAGATCGCCTTCACCACCGGTGGCCAAATCTGGGTAATGGACAACGACGGCGATGACAAAAAGCAAATCACCAAAATTTCTACAGGGGCTGGTGGCACAGTTTGGTCGCCCGATGGCAATTGGATCGCATTCACTTCGGAAGTACATCCTGACTGCAACGACGATGAATGCAACAAGACTAAAGATGAAGCTGCCGAAAAGAGCAAAGTTAAAGCTCACCTTACCGAACGCTTGCTGTTCCGTCACTGGAACGAATGGCGCGACGTAAAACGCAGTCACGTGTTTGTAGTTTCTGCCAAGGGCGGTAACGCTCGAGACTTAACTCCCGGTGACTTTGATTCACCGCCGTATGCAGCCTCCAGCAGCGTCGATTTCTCTTTCTCACCGGATGGCAAAGAACTGGCTTTCGTTAAGAATCCCGACAAAGTTGAGGCGACGTCGACCAATAGTGACATCTACGTCGTATCACTCTCCGGCGGCGCGCCCCGAAATATCACCGCCCGCAATCGCGGTTATGATGCCACCCCCGTCTACACCAGAGATGGGAGCGCAATCATCTATCGGTCTCAAGCGACTGCTGGTTTTGAGGCTGATCGCTGGCGCCTAATGAAGTATGACCGGACCAACGGCACGAGCACGGAAATCGTGCGAGGCTTTGATCAGCAGGTTGATGAATTTGTTCTCGCTCCCGATGGCAACTCAATCTACTTCATTGCCGGCGAGCGTGGACATAGTCCGATTTTTAAAGTCGCGACCAGCGGCGGTCTAGCTAAGAAGGTTGTAGGTAACGTATCTGCAACAGGTCTCAACGTTCTGCCAGATAGTCGCTCCCTCGTTTTTGCCAATAGCTCCCTAACCACGCCACCTGAAGTCTATCGGGCTAATGCTGACGACGGAGGCCTAACGGCGCTCTCGAGCGTGAATCATGAGTTGATGTCGCGGGCCAACCTCACCGCCGCTGAAGAAATGGAATGGACGGGCGCACTCGGCGCAAAGGTCCATGGCTTTTTAGTAAAACCGGCTGATTTTGACGCGGGCAAAAAGTATCCGCTTATTGTTCTGATTCACGGGGGACCACAAGGGGCCTGGAACGATAGTTGGAGCTATCGCTGGAACCCGCAAGTCTTCGCGAACCACGGTTATATTGTCTTCGCTCCCAACCCGCGCGGTTCAACCGGCTATGGGCAAAAGTTTGTGAATGAAATTAGCGGTGATTGGGGTGGCAAGGTTTACACCGATCTGATGAATGGCGTTGCCGAAGTGCTGCGGCGCCACCGGTTCGTCGATCGAAACCGCATCGGAGCTGCGGGTGCTTCGTACGGCGGCTATATGATCAACTGGATCGAAGGCCACAATAATGACCCGCGCGCGCATTTTAAAGTCCTTGTTTCTCATGACGGTGTCTACAACCTCACCAGCATGTACGGCGGCACCGAGGAGCTTTGGTTTCCGGAATGGGAATTTAAGGGAACTCCCTGGACCAACAAAGCGATGTACGAACGTTGGTCGCCGCATAACTTCGCAGCCAACTTCAAGACTCCAATCCTGATCATTCACGGCGAGCTCGACTATCGCGTGCCGATCGGCGAGGGATTACAACTGTTCACAGCCGTACAGCGTCGTGGCGTAGACTCAAAACTGCTGATCTTTCCCGATGAAGGTCACTGGGTTTTGAAACCGCAAAACTCGCAACTGTGGCATCACACGGTGCTGGGATGGCTGGATAAGTATTTGAAGAAGGCGTAGCCAGGACATGGTTGAGGGATCACAATTAGCAGGCACTAACGTGAACTTTGGACTTTGTTCTTAGTACTTTGTTCGCCAGCGGCACTCGCTCGTTTTCAATTTGAATTGCAAGTCGCGGAACAAGAACGAAGTACAAAGTTCTAAGTACAAAAACCATATGTCTTCGCCGGAGAAACTCAAGAAGTTGACAAATCTGGAACGACTGGCTGTGCGTGAACGTCCGCAGGGCCAGCCGCTCATGCATCAGACCTGGGGCAAACTCCTCTTCATGCACTGGCGCATCGATGCGAAGTTACTGCGGCCACTTATTCCCCAGCCTTTGCAGATCGATGAGTTTGACGGTTCGGCGTGGATCGCAATCGCGCCTTTCACGATGTGGGACATCCGCGCTTTTCCTCCTTTCATTCCTCCAATACCAGGATTGAATTCCGCACACGAGCTGAACGTGCGCACCTATGTTCACTACGAGCGCGTGCCGGGCGTTTGGTTTTTCTCGCTCGACTGTAATAGCGCCGCCGCCGTACTGGGGGCCCGCACTTTCTTCCACCTGCCATATTTCAACGCCATGATCGATCTCAAACAGCAGGATGGCGCGATCGACTATTCCCTCAGTCGTACAGACGATCCTCCGGCCGACTTCGACGCCTCGTGGAAGATTGGAGACACGATTCCCTTCTCCCATCCCGGCTCGCTCGAGTTCTTTCTCACTGAACGCTATTGCTTGTATAGCGAAGACGAAGGTCGACTCTATCGCGCGAGCATTCATCACCAACCCTGGCCGTTACAGAAAGCTGAACTCTTGTCTTTCGATTCAACCATGATCGAATCGCAAGGTCTGCCCGGTCCGCAAGATGAGCCGCTGTTGCATTACTGCGAGGAGCTAAGTGTTGAGATTTGGTCGCTGGAGAACGTTGAAGAGAGTTAGCAGTAAGGAGAGCGCAACTGCGGCTTGCATATTGGCGGTTGATGTATGCTCATTCCGCTCGTTCTAGCGGCGGGAGAGTGGCGGCAAAGTCCGTTGCGAAACGACTCGCGTAATCATTCAAGAGTTCCAGCACCCGTTCCAGCTTTGGCGAGCGCGCTATCAACCCAACGTGATGCTTCTTCTTTACACGATACACAACCTCCGGATCGTCGTAGGCCGATGTGTCTGGGAATTCCTGCCGCGCCAGTGACAAAACGATCCCTGCATATTCTTTGCGCTGCGGCGTGATCCTGCGCACCGGACCTTCCGCCAGTTCCAAGTTCGCCCATTCACGCCATAAATTGATTCCCGACGCGGCTTCCAGAACTTCGGCAATGTAAGCACCACCGACGCGAGCGGCTATTTCCAGGAAGTAAAACTTGCCATCGGTAGCACTCTTGATGAATTCGGCATGAGCCGCTCCGTGTTTTAGGCCCAGGACTCTTATCAATTTGCGATTCGTGCGAATCAGCGTCTGCTCATGGTCGGAACCTCGTGCGACGGTGTGGGAAATGTAGGCGCCACCACCATGCGCCACCTCCATGGGCGGTCGTCCGTATTGATTGGCTCCCGAAAAGATGACGCGACCGTTGCTGACGATTGAATCAACGTGGAAAACGTCGCCCTTAATGAATTGCGCGAGCAGATGGTGGGCGGCGCGCTCGCGCAAACGTTCGCGGCGATCCAGCGTATCGAACGCCTGCCAAACTTCAGCAACCTCGTTGATTTTCTTAACCCCAATTGCGGAAACATCGGAACGTGGCTTCACGATCCACGGCGGCGGCACCCGCTCCACAAAGTCTCGCAAGTCGTTGTAGTTCAGCAGGGGCACGAATTCAGGGACATTAAGTCCGGCGGCTTGCGCCTTGGCCGCCATCACCCCCTTGTCTCGAAACAGACGTGCGGTGGCAGCGGGCATTCCCCCTAAACAAAAGTGTTCCCGAAGCTGGGCCGCGGTGATCACGTCAAACTCTTCGAGCGCTATCACGCGATCGAGTTTTGTCTGGCGGCCCAGCAAGCTCAGCAGGTGAATAAACATATCAAGATCTGCATCGTTTGGTAGCGCGATCAGATCGTCGAGGCTTTCACGCGGCCAGTCTTCACCTAACATCTTTTCTTTGGTAATCAGCACAACTTGATTACCGCGACTCTTGCACTCGCGAATAAAGTCGGCGCCTTTGAAATAGGTGGCGAGACAAACGATGTTGAGAGGCTTGCTGTTTTGCTGGTCTTGATCGGGCATTTATCTTTATTCAGAGCACTAGACGATGAGTTTTGCTAACTATAAACGTTTTGCCCTCGCAGGGTCACCTGCTAAGGTATGCGCGTTTAGCGCCAAATTCGTAACGCAAAGTGTTAGCTTGGTCCGGGCTGACAAAGTTTCTCCTAAATAAATTCGAAATCGCAAACTAAATAGTTTGCGCAACCCCGATCATGATCATCAAAAGCCCCTTCCCCCAGGTGAGTATTCCGGAGCTGCCGTTAACGGAGTTTGTCCTCGCGCGCGCCGCAGAATTGGGCAGCAAGCCAGCACTGATTGAAGGTCCGACGGGCCGAGTGATCACCTATGCCGAACTTGCA